>JAUCQE010000178.1 GCA_030372865.1 Pyrinomonadaceae bacterium | reverse complement strand
GTTCTTTGTCCAGAGGCGTGCGGCGAAGACATATAAGCCAGAAGCCGCTGCCGAGCTGAACTACGTCGATCTCAACGCGGCGGTCAATGTGCTTCGTACGCATGCTTTTCCGCATACGCTGGTCTTTGACGAAGAGCTCGGCGTCGCAACGATGACGGCCGCCCTTGCGGACTCCGAGGAACTGCTCGCAAAGGGTGAGGAGCCGACGGCACGCGTCCGCGAAACGGTCGCAAATATTCAGGGTGCGTTCGATAAGCTCGGCGACCGTGCGTTCGGAAAGCTGTTCAACGAATTCGTCCTGAAGCTGGACGCATCCGGCGACCTGCTCACTGTCAGGGCCGCGCTTGCGATCATTGAGGCGTGGTCGGCGATCGAGTTCTATAAGAAAGAGAAACGCTGGAAAGCGTTCAAGGTGCCGCACGCGCTGGATTACCAAAACCTCGTTCACCTGATCCACCCCGAACCGAAACTGCACAACATCATGCGGGGCCGCGACGAGGAAATGCGCCGCCGCGTTGGGTTCAAGCTGACGGATGACCGCGGGACGATGCGCGATGCGCTCTACGAGATCGATTACTGCATGATCTGCCACGAGCGCGGCAAGGACGCCTGCTCGACCGGGCTTCGCGAACCGGACGGCACGCCGAAACGCAACCCGCTCGGCATCAAGACCGAGGGCTGCCCGCTCGACGAACGCATCTCCGAGATGCACATGCTGAAGAAGCAGGGCGACCCGATCGGAAGCCTCGCGATCGTTACCATCGATAACCCGATGTGCGCCGGAACCGGCCACCGCATCTGTAACGACTGCATGAAGGGCTGCATTTTCCAGAAGCAGGAGCCGGTGAACATTCCGCTCGCGGAGACCGCGACTCTGACGGACGTGCTGACGCTGCCCTACGGATTCGAGATCTACAGCCTGCTGACGCGCTGGAACCCGCTGAATGCAAAGCGGCCGTACGCACTTCCCTATAACGGCAAGAACGTCATGGTCGTCGGGCTCGGGCCGGCCGGCTACACGCTGTCGCAGTACCTTTTGAACGAAGGCTTCGGCGTCGTCGGCGTTGACGGCCTGAAGATCGAGCCGCTGCCGCAGGAATGGACCGGCAGGCTCGGCACGGAATGCCCGAAGCCGATCAAGGACCTGAAGGAGATAACCGAAGACCTGGACGAACGCATCCTTTCGGGTTTCGGCGGCGTCTCGGAATACGGCATCACGGTCCGCTGGGACAAGAACTTTCTGACGATGGTTCAGCTGATGTTGTCACGGCGGAAGCGGTTCCGTGCCTACGGCGGCGTTCGCTTCGGCGGCACGCTGACGATCGAGGACGCGTGGAACTTCGGTTTTGACCACATCGCGATAGCGACCGGTGCCGGCCGCCCGACGATCGTCCCGATGAAGAACAACCTCATCCGCGGCATCCGCCAGGCGTCGGATTTCCTGATGGCACTGCAGCTGACGGGTGCTTTCAAGAAAGACACGCTTTCGAACCTGCAGGTGCGTCTGCCGGCCGTTGTCATCGGCGGCGGGTTGACGGGCATCGACACGGCGACCGAGCTGTTTGCGTATTACCCGGTGCAGGTCGAGAAGATGCTGCAGAAGTACGAGGACGTGATCGCCGAGTTTGGCGAGGAAGAAACGCTGGCAAAGTTTGATGAAGAAGAACTCGCCGTGATCACCGAATTTCTCGACCACGGCAGGCAGATCCGTGCCGAACGCGAGCGTGCGGCGGCGGCCGGCGAGACGCCGAACTTTGTCCCGCTCGTTCAGTCATGGGGCGGCGTTTCGCTTGTTTACCGCAAGCGTCTGCAGGATTCACCCGCATACAGGCTGAACCACGAAGAGGTGCAAAAGGCACTAGAGGAAGGCATCAACTTCGTTGAATGCATGTCGCCGACCGAGGCCGTGCCCGACCAGTACGGGGCGGTCAAGGCGATCGTTTTCGAGCGGCTGAACTACAACGCCGAGAACGGCAAGTTCGAGAAAACGGGTGAAACGCACGAGTTCCCCGCGCGGACGGTCTGCGTTGCAGCGGGAACCTCACCGAACGTTATCTACGAGAAGGAGAACCCGGGCACGTTCCAGCTTGACGAATGGCGGCAGTTCTTCCAGCCGTACAAGGTCGAGCGGAACGGCGACGGAAAGCTTCATGCGGTCCAGGCCGAAGCCGGCGAGACGGGCTTTTTCACCTCGTACGAAAGCGAGGGCAAGTTCATTTCCTACTACGGCGACAACCATCCGAAGTACGCCGGCAACGTCGTGAAAGCAATGGCATCGGCAAAGCACGGTTATCCGCACGTTGTGTCGCTGTTTGCCGAAGAGCTTGCGGAACGCGGAACGCTGCCGCAGGCGGAACGCAATTCGATCTTCGACAAACTGGTAGCAACGCTGGACGAACAGCTTCGGGCTTACGTAGTAAAGGTCGACCGCCTGACGCCGACGATCGTGGACGTGATCGTTAAGGCACCGCTGCAGGCACGCAAGTTCGAGCCCGGACAGTTTTATCGGCTGCAGAACTTTGAGACCTCGGCACCGGTGATCGAGGGTTCGCGGCTTTTGATGGAAGGCCTCGCCCTGACGGGTGCGTGGGTCGATGAAGAGAAGGGACTGCTTTCGATGATCGTGCTCGAGATGGGCACGTCTTCACGGCTTTGCTCGCTGCTGAAAGAAGGCGAGGAAGTGCTTGTGATGGGCCCGACCGGAACGCCGACCGAGATACCGGAGAACGAAGCGATACTGCTTGCGGGCGGCGGACTCGGCAATGCGGTGCTTTTCTCGATCGCACGTGCACTGCGCGAGCGGAACAACAAGGTCGTTTACTTCGCCGGTTACAAGAACGGCGCCGACCTGTTCAAACGCGAAGAGATCGAGGGTGCGACCGACCAGGTGATATGGGCGACGGACGCGGGCGTAGAGATCGCACCGCACCGCCAGCAGGACGCGCACTTCCGCGGCAACATAGTCCAGGCGATGATCGCATATGCGGAGGGACAACTGGGCGAAAGGACGGTTGACCTGAAAGAGGTCGACCGCATCATCGCGATCGGTTCGGACCGCATGATGAACGGCGTACGCGAAGCACGCCACTCGACGCTGAAGCCTTTCCTGAAAGAGCAGCACGTGGCGATCGGGTCGATCAACTCGCCGATGCAGTGCATGATGAAAGAGGTCTGCGCTCAGTGTCTGCAGCGGCACGTGAACCCGCACACGGGCGAGGAGTTCTTCGTCTTCTCATGCTTTAACCAGGACCAGCACCTCGACTTCGTCGATTTCAAGAACCTGAACGACCGCCTCCGTGCGAACAGCGTCCAGGAAAAGCTGACGAACATGTGGCTCGACCGGGCGTTTGGACGGGACGAATTCAAGCGGCTGTACGGGCAGGCTGCCTGAAACGGCGGGAATAGCGAGCGGCGAAAATAATGCGTCGGGGTCTTATATGGCACCGACGCATTTTCATGTAAGGTACACGATAATGCCTGCATTCCTATCGGCGGCGCGGACGACGAATGATTTGAGGACGTCGAAATACTCGGCACAATAACTAAAAGTATCGTCGTCGTCCGGTTCACGATCCCAGATCGCCGGATAGATTTCCAGGCGGATCATTTCAGCCGGATCGAAGCGGCTTCGCAGGGTCTCGGCATAGATCTCGGCGAGAGCGTCCCGTATGGCTTTGACGTTTTGCGGCTGGAAGGCCCGTGCAGTGCCGTAGCCGACGTCAATATCACCGATCTCCTCTCCGCCTTGTACGAGGAAGTCTAACGGAGGGTCGCCGGCCCAGGCTGTCTTGGTCAGCAAGTAATGGATGCCGTGCCAAGCCTTGTCCAGATCGATGTCCTCAATTGGTTCGATCATTGGAGCCGACTCGGGCTGCGGCTCGCTTTGACCCCCGCCAAATAGTCTTGCGAACCACGACGTATTCTGCTTTATGCCTCTGGCTTCGTTGTAATAGTCGGGGACGTCCGGCGCTATCACCCTCCAGATCAACGGCGGATCTGCGATAACCTTTGAAAGACCTTCGCCATCGATCGAAACAAGCCCCAGAACCATTCCCATCGCAATGTGCTCCTATACAATACAGTTGTAGTTACGATCTTCGGTCGGAACCTCTTTCCCGCAAAGATAGCAGGTGTTTACGAAACGACCTCTCTGCCCGCATTACGTGCAGGATGTACACGGTCTTTCCGTCAAACCGATAAAACACTCGACATGGCGGCTGGACGATCTGGCGGTAATGTGACGACTTTAATTCCTGCGGGCGGCTGCCGCTTTCGGGGTGCTTTGCGAGTTGGTCTACGTGTTTGAACACCCGCCGAACCAGGTCGGCTGCGGCCTCCGCGTTGTCCAGGGCAATATAGTCGGCGATCGCTTCCAGGTCACTGAGAGCCGGTTCGGCCCAAACTATTCTAGCCATCGCGACATCCGGCGTTTAGCTTCGGCGTTAGAGACCGACCGGCCGCTCAAAACCGCCTGTTCACCTCGTGCAATGCCTTCGAGCAGCGTGAGACGCTCTTGCATAAGTTCGAAACTTTCGACATCAACGAGATACGCGCTCGGCAAACCATGCTGGGTGATCAGAATCGGTTCTTTATCTTCCGTTAGCTCAGACAAGATCTCTGTGGCCCGCCGCTTTAGGGTTGTAACAAGTTCACTTCTCACAAAGTGATACTAAAGTATCACTGGAGAAATATCAAGATAATACTGTTGCTCGTTATAGCCGGGTCATTTCCCCTTCGGTCGTACGAGCCGCAGATTCCAGGTGATCTTTGTCTTGCCGTCGGGCGAGGTTTGGGTGCCGGCTAGGACGGACCTGTTCTTTGGGTCGACCTTGCCTTCGGCCTCGAAGCTGGTGCCGGTGAATCTGCCTTCGGGCATCGGTATCGTCTCGTTTGTCGGATCTTTCTTTTCGGACGGGCAGCCGGTATAGCTGCGCGATGTTTCTATCTTGCCGAGCATGGTGCCGGCGGGCGCGTTCACTTTTATCGTGTAGGTGCCGTCGTCATCGATCGTGATAAAGACGGGCGTTGTTTCAACGCCCTGCCCGAGCTGGGTCATTATCTCCGAATAATCCTGGCTGAAATTCGTGAAATACGGGTTCTTTCCGGGCTCTCGGCAGCGGGTCTCGCCGCTCGTGGTCTCTTTCTGTTCAGCGTTGTATTGAACGCGATGGACGACGCGGGCTTTCTGCGATCCGGTGCTGTCACCGGCGGCGGGCGGGAGGAACGTTGCCTTGATCATCGTAAAAGCTTTGGAGGTGAGCGTCTTTTCGCGGGTGACGTTTCGCCAGGTGGAATGAGCAGGGCCGCCGTCGGTCTCCTGCTTGGTCTCGTTAAAGTCATTGTTGTAGCGGATAGTGCCGGTCCAGTGCGGCTTGCAAGTGTCGGTGAGGTACGGCCCTAGCTGCCGCACGAGGCTTTCTGCGACATCGTTTTCGCTGCGCGTTGCCCGCGCGACGGTCCGTCCGGTCCTGGAATCCATAACGAAGGCGGAATAGACGGTCGTCCCGCCGGGACCGGGCATCGCCTGGACGCTCATTACCAGGCTCGCACCCATGCGTTCGCCGATCGCCCTGAGCGCGGCGTCGGGGTCGCCGCCTTCGAGAAGCTCGCGCTCGCGTTCGTCCTGGATCGCGTCGCGGATGTCCTGGTCGTTCATCGTCTCGACGCAGGGCTTTTCACGCTGCAGCGCGGAATTGAATCGGCTCCGGAGCCCGTCGGTGGCATTCTCGCCGCCGTTGGCCGCGGAGGTGTTGTCGTGGATGACGATCGAGGATGCCTTATTTTGTCCTTGCGAGAAGACCGTAAGGGTGATGCTCGCGATAGCGAGGAACGATATCAGGAGAAAAAAGTACGGTGTGTTCTGTGCCCGGCGTTTCATAATAACTGGCCTCCCAAGACCAGTTTCGTCCTATCGCCGGGCGGTTCAGTGACGGCCGTCACGCTATGCGAACATGCGGTCGATCGAGGCCTCGACGTGGCCGGCCATGTCGCCGCGGCGGTTGCGAATGGGCATTGGGGAAAGCTCGGGCAGTGCGTCATGGCCGAGGATGCGAAGTTGTTTGAGGATAGCGACCGCTGCTACGGGGCGGGCACGGCGGTCGTCGCCGTCGTCGATCTTTAGGGCGATCGCGAGCCCGCCGGGAAACCTCTCGCCCGGCAGTACGCCGCAGAGCCAAACGCCCTCGGCACCGACCTTTGAAATGATCTGCCCTTCGGCGGCCTGCATCAGCATCGTGTCGAGCCTTTCGGTGCCGCCGATAAGTTCGGGAAACTTGGCCATGGCCGAGACGATGCGGGCGGCAGCGGACCTTTTTTCGGGAGAGAAATGATCGGGCGGCGAGATCAGGTTCATGAACCCGCGTGCCATGGCCGAGAGCGGGAGTGCGAAATTCGGTGCGGCGCAGCCGTCAATAGCCGTCTTGATCTTGGCCACCGGCGTTTCCGTGAAAGCCGCGAAGGTATTCAAGATCTCATCCTGCACTGGGTTGCCTATGGCGTCGTAGGTCGTTATGTCGGCCTCGATGTGTTTCGCGAATGCGAGCATCGCAGCGTGCTTGCCGGAGCAATTGTTGTGCAGCTGGGTCGGAAATTCGCCGGTCCGCATCATCCGCTCGGCCTCTTTTTCGTTGAACGGAAGGTGCGACCCGCACCGTAAATGTATCTCAGAAAGGCCGATGCGTTCGAGCATCAACTGCGCGATGCGGACGTGACGCGGCTCGCCGGAGTGCGACGCGCAGGCAAGGGCGATCTCTTCGTCGGAAAAGCCGGCGGCATCGGCCGCCCCGCTGATGATACACGGCAGGGCCTGGAACGGTTTTGCGGCCGAGCGGATGAAGGTGACGGTCTTCGGGCTGCCGGCCGAGGCGATCTCGCCTTCGGGGCCGAGGATCACAAAATGACCGGAGTGGACCGATTCGACCACGTCGCCGCGAAAAACCTTAGCCAGGACCTTTGAAACCATAAGAATTCAAACAGGATACACAGGATGAACAAGATGTTTAAGTGAGCCTAAGAAAAACATCCTGATTATGCTTTGCATCCCGTAAACGATCTTCGGTGATCACGCGGCGGCGATCAGCTCCCGGGCGTTCTCGCGGGCGGCGTCGGTGATCCTTTCACCGGCGAGCATGCGGGCGATCTCCTCGACGCGTTCGCCGACATTCAGTTCGCGGACTGCGATCGATGTCGAACGCTTGCCCATCGTTTTTTCGACGACAAAATGACGATCTGCCTTTGATGCTACCTGTGCCTGGTGCGTTACGCAGAGCACCTGCTGCGTCGCCGCGAGTTCCTTGAGCTTTGCCCCGACCGCTTCCGCAACGCGGCCGCCGATGCCGGTGTCGATCTCGTCGAAGATGGCGGTCTTGCCGGTGCGGTGCGGATGTGCGGAGGTCTTCAGGATGAGCATGATCCGCGAGGCCTCGCCGCCGGACGCGACCTTTGAAAGCGGCTTTGGCGACTCGCCGACGTTTGCGGAGAAAAAGAACTCAACGCGGTCGATGCCGTTCGGGGTGAAACGCTCCTCTGCCTCGGCGAAAGATTCGATGCGAACCTCAAAGCGGGCCTTTTCGAGGGCGACCGCCTTGAGGCTGCCGAGCACGGCCTTTTCAAACTTTGCTGCCGCGGCCCTGCGTTTTTCGCTGAGTACAGCGGCGGCTTTTAGATACGACTCACGCTTTGCGGAAAGCGCGGCCTGAAGTTCTTTTTCGCGAAGCTCGGCGGACTCGATGTTCTCAAGCCTGCGTTCAGCGTCGGCGAGATGTTCGAGAGCGGTCTCGACCGTACCGCCGTATTTTCGCGTGACGCGTGCGATCTCTGCAAGGCGGGTCTCGATCTCCTCGAGACGCTCGGGCGAGAACTCGAGGTGATTGCGAAAATCGCGGACCATTATCGACGCGTCTTCGATGATAGCGCGTGCCGATTGCAGCCCTTCGAGCTGTTCGGCAAACCGTGAGTCGTACTCAGCTAGTTCCTCGATCTTGCGAAACGCCTGGTCGAAGGTGGTGATGGTCGAGGCATCGCTCTCGTACATCAGCGTGTATGCCTCGTCACTTAATGCTGAGAGTTTTTCGACGTTGTTCAGCCGGCGTTTTTCCTCTTCCAGTTCGTCAAACTCCTCGGCTTTCAGGGCGGCCTTGCTGATCTCGTTCGCCTGAAAGCGAAGTATGTCGAGAAGCTGCAGTTTTTCTGCCTCGTCGCTTCTTAGTTCCTCAAGCTCGGAACGCACGGCACGCCACTCAGTAAATGCGGACGCGGTTTCTTCTTTTAGATCCGCGACGGCCGCGAACTCGTCGAGCATCGAAAGGTGCGACGACGGATCAAAGAGCGACGCCTGCTCGCCCTGTCCGTGGATATCGACAAGGAAAGGCCCGACCTTTTTGAGGAACGCGGCCGTGACCATCTGGTTGTTGACGAAAATGCGGTTCTTGCCGGCGAGCGAAAGTTCGCGGCGGACGATGACTTCGGCATCGGGCGAATCGTCGATCTCGACACCGCTCTCTTCAAAGATCTCGCGCAGCTCGCGGGCTTTCCCGACCGAGAACAGCCCCTCGATGCGTGCTGAGTCTTCCCCTTCTTTGATCAGGTCGCCCGAAACGCGCTCGCCGGTCAGGGCACCGAGGCTGTCGACAATGATCGACTTGCCGGAGCCCGTCTCGCCCGTCAGTAGATTAAGCCCGGGGCCGAACTCGACCTCGAGCGAATCGATCAGAGCGATGTTCTTGATCTTAAGAAGACTGAGCATATTCAGCCGTTATCGGGTTTTCGGGACGACGCCTTCGCCTTTGATCCATTTCCCGAGGGAAAATATCGCGTCCGGCGGAAAACCGCCTTCGAGGTCGACCCACGACCAATCTACTTTCCTGTCCTTCTTATAAAAAAGCAATTCGGCAAAGTTGCCTTCCTTTACGGGCTGCAGGCGGCCAACAACGTGGAAGTTCGACGCGTCGTATTCATCAAGCCCCGCGACCCCTGTGAGCGTTCCAAGCCGCCGGACCATCGCCGGTGCCGGGAACGCCTGGCGGCGACGCTCGATATTGATGCCGATGTCGGTCGTGACCGATGTCATCGGCTTCGCGGGGTCGATAACGGAAACATTTCGGAAGATGATATTCATCAGCTGACGGCCCGTATTTGGCGGCAGAAGTTCGTAATTTACCGGGCTGAAGTTTTTCTCGGTGCCGTCAGCGATTACCTTCAGGGCGGTCATCTTTGCGATGAAATTCATCTTGACGAGGTACATCTCATCTTTCGCGTGCAGTCCGCCGGTCTCGATCAAGATCGTCGGCGTTCCCCATTTCGAGAAGTTATCGCCAAATGCGGTCGGCGTCCATTCGTCGTCGTAACGGCCGACGTGGCCGGGGATGAACTGGTTCAAGGCGGCAGCCATTGCCGAGGCGATGCGCTTGTTTCTTAGCTGGCCCTCGGTATCGGTCTTTGCCTCGTCGCCGTAAACGACCAGCAGCGAGATCGCTGCCTGTTTATCGGAGCGGCCGGCGGCGGTAAGCGCCTGCTGGTTGTGGAGGTTAAAGCCGATCTCCGGCTGCCATTCATCGCGAAGCCGTTTTAAAAGCTGGCCCTCAGGTGTCTTGAGGTCCAAAGCGTCGCGATTGATATCGATGCCCTGCAGATTGCGGC
>JAUCQE010000177.1 GCA_030372865.1 Pyrinomonadaceae bacterium | reverse complement strand
CGTGCGACCCGCCCGCGCGTAGCCCCGACCGTTAAACCTACCCCGACGCCCGAGATCATCGATGAGCAGGTCCGCGACGAGCCCCGCGAGGGCCGCCAGGCACCGGTGCTTCAAGGCGTGCCTCAGGGCCGCCAGCCGGGAACCGTTTTAAACTCGCAAGGCATCGAGGAAGAGGAAGAGGTCGTGAAGGTGGAAACGAACCTGGTTACGATGCCGGTTTCCGTACTTGACCGTGACGGACGCTTTGTCTCGGGCCTTCGGCAGCAGGATTTCACGATATTCGAGAACGGCGTCGCGCACCAGGTCGAGTTCTTCCAGTCGGTCGAGCAGCCGTTTACGGTCGTTCTGATGATCGACGTTAGCCCGTCCACTGCTTATCAGATAAACGAGATCCACGACGCAGCGATCGCTTTCGTCCGGCAACTGCGCCCGAACGACCGCGTTATGGTTATTGCATTCGATGAGGACGTTCGGGTACTGACGCAACCGACGAACGACCGTTACCGTCTTGAGGACGCGATCAGACAGGCTCAATTCGGTAACGGAACGAGCATCTATTCTGCGGTCGATCAGGTTCTGAACCGGGAACTCGCGATGATCCAGGGCAGAAAAGCAATCGTGATGTTTACGGACGGTGTGGATACGACTTCGACGCGTGCCACTGTTGAAAGCACGATCAAAGACGCGGAAGAGACAGACGTCCTGATCTATCCGATACGGTACAACACGCAGCGCGACTACGGCCGTGCGAGCGGCGGCGGCAATGGCGGTGTCTGGACCGGCGGACGCCGACGGAGCGGTGGTATCGGCGACATAATTGGCATCATCCTCGGCGGCGGCAATATATCGATCGGCGGAGGCGGCGGAAGTGCGGGCTCAAGCGCCGGCGAATATGCTCGAGGCAAGCAATATCTCGAAACGCTCGCCCGCAACAGCGGTGGCCGTAACTTTGAAGCTGACACGACCTACAACCTCGATGCTGCATTTTCCGGCATTGCCGAAGAGCTTCGGCGGCAGTATTCGCTCGGATATTATCCACAGAATCCCGGAACGCCGGGCGAGCG
>JAUCQE010000176.1 GCA_030372865.1 Pyrinomonadaceae bacterium | reverse complement strand
GCACAGGGCAATGGTGGATCCTCCGCAGCTCCGACCGCGTGAACAACGTGTTTCAATTCGGCACCGCGGACGATATCATTACGCCCGCCGACTTCACCGGCGACGGGAAGACCGATATCGCGGTTTGGCGAGCGGGCACCCGCCAGTGGTTCATCCTTCGCAGCGAGGATTATTCGTATTACATCGTGCCGTTCGGCCAGCAGGGCGATTTCCCTTTCGCGGGGGATGTTGACGGCGACCAGAAAGCCGACCAGGTCATCTATCGCCCCTCGACCGGCGTCTGGTACGCGAACCTTTCGGCCGGCGGGACGGCGATCCAGCAGTTCGGCCTTTCCGGCGATGAGCCCGTACCGGCGGACTATGACGGCGACGGCCGGCTCGACTTCGCCATCTACCGCTATTCGACCGATACGTTCTGGATCTCGAAAAGCACCGGCGGCGTCCAGACCGTGATCCTGCCGAATATGCGAACCGGCGAACGGCCGATGATGGGCGATTTCACGGGCGACGGCCGTGCCGATTGCTCGATCAATTTCACAGGCGTCTGGCAGTGGGTGGACAGCACGACCGGCGTCTTTACCGGCGTGATATTCGGCTCGAGCACGGACGTCCTTGTGCCGGGAGATTACAACGGGGACGGGACGACCGACTTCGCGTATTTCCGGCCCTCGACGAACACCTGGCACATTCGCCCCTCGGGCGGCGGGCCCGACTATACCGAACAGTACGGCATCTCGACCGACCGGCCGGTGCCGCGGGCTTTTCAGCCTTAGTCTTTCACGCTCTTTGAAAATTTAAGATCGCGCTGCCTATTTCTGCCTCGCTGGTATTCCGAAATACAGAAGCAGAAACTCGATTGCCGGAATATACCTTCAGAAGCCAATCTAAAGCTGGCCAATAAGGCATAAGCACTTTTTCCCCTTCGATGCCCGTTACCGCGTGGTGCCGTGTGCGTAGGGGACTTTTTTCAAGGGAGAAACTCAATGCAGGAAAATGTAGATAAATGTGAACACGAAGGCTGCCTGTGCCCGACAAAAGACGACGGCGGATATTGCAGCACATACTGCGAAACGGCTGCCGACCAGGATCTCACAACACTCAAATGCGAATGCGGCCACCCGGCCTGCGAAGCCTGACACCGTAGATCCAAGCTGATTAGCGAAATTGCGAAACCTGGTGGCCGGCAGGAAAATCAATTTCGCTCATCATCGTGGTGTGATAGACTTGGCGCGTCAGTAATCCTATTTACGAGTAAGAAGTGATGTTGTTGTCCCGCCTCGTCGTACTCGCGCTGTTTGCCGCAGTGCTTGCGTTCTCCGGATATAGTCAAAAGGCAGAAAAGCCGCTGACGAAAGATGCCCTCGCCCGCATCGCTGCGGCCAAGGGACGCAGCAGCCCGGTCGTCCTACTCACGCCGTCCGATCTTGCAGGCTATTCGCTCGAGCCGCTCGGCGATCCGTGCGAGACGGCGGCCCCGATAGTTTTCGGGCAAACGATAAACGGAGCCCTGACGAGCACCGACTGCCAGCTCGACGACGGCTCGTTCGCGGACTTCTACTTCTTTAACGGTACCGCCACCCAGCAGGTGTCCATCAATATGTCGTCGGCTACGTTCGACACATATCTGGGGCTCGCGAATGAAAGCGGCACCTTTACGGTGGAAGACGACGACGGCGGCGGAGGAACGAATTCCCGCATCATTGCCAACCTTCCCGAGACCGGCCTCTATTTCATAATGGCCAATGCGTTCGACCCGAATACTTTTGGGAATTACACGCTGAGCCTTGCCGGCTCGACCGTCTGCACCTACTCGCTGGAACCGACATCTGCTAACATCGCAGGAGCGGGCGGAACATTCACCTTCAACGTCGTAACGCAGCCCGGCTGCAGTTGGTCGACCAGCTACGATATCTACGGGTTCCTGAGCTTTGTGACCAGCGGCGGCATCGGAAGCGGGACCGTCTCGTACACCGTCGCCCCGAACAACTCGGGAGCGAACCGTTCGGCTGAGATCAGGGTCAACAACACTCGCATCTTTACAGTGAACCAGACATTCCTTACCTGTACGTATTCCATCAGCCCAATGAGTGCGCAGCATGGCCCGGACGGACTTCAGACGCAGTTCATGATGAACACGCCGGAAGGATGTCCATGGATCGCGTCTTATAGCGATTACTGGCTCTGGACGTCGAATGAACTAAAAAGAGGCCCGGGCCCCGTGGTCTACACCGTCGCCGCCAATAACGGTGCAAACCGTTCCGGAACAATAACGGTTGCGGGCCACACCTTCAGCGTCACGCAGACGGGCCGCAACTGCACATATTCGGTCTCGCCCACAAGCCTTACGATCTCTCCGGCGGGCACACAGAATGGGCAGTTCACGGTCGAAACACAGGCGGGCTGTACGTGGTCGTTCAGCGGCGGGTTCAACTACGTCTATTACCCGGACGGCAACAGCGGCGGCAGTGGGCCGGGAGTCAAGAACTTCATAGTCTGGCCGAACAACTCCTTCGCCCCCCGTAATTGGATCGTGCAGTTCTATGGAACTTCCTACTCCAATATCAACTTCACGCAGAACGGAATTCCCTATCGCACGCAGTTCGATTTCTGGGGCGACAGCAAGGCCGACCTCAGCATCTACCGGCCGTCATCGGGCGAATGGCTCCTGGGCGATAGCTCCGCTCCGAACGCCCTTTACCGATATGCTTTTGGACTCGCGACCGATATCAAGGTTCCCGCGGATTACAACGGTGACCGCACGACCGACATCGCGGTTTTCCGCCCGAGCGACGGCACCTGGTATATCTACGACCGGGCGACCGGGTCGTACTCCGCAACGCGTTTCGGTGCCGACGGCGACATTCCCGCACCAGCCGATTTCGACGGCGACGGAAAGGCAGACCTGGCGGTCTTCCGCCCGTCCAACGGGCTCTGGTACATCCAGAAGTCAGCATCGGGCGATGTCCAGATAACCCAATTCGGCAAGTCCGGCGACCAGCCTGTCACTGCGGACTATGACGGCGACCGCAAAGCGGATCTCGCGATCTGGCGGCCTGAACTCGGACAGTGGTGGATGCTCCGGAGTTCCGACGGGGTCATATGGGCAGGCACGTTCGGCGTCGAAACCGACAAGGCGGTTCCGGGCGACTACACCGGAGATGGGAAGGCAGACGTTGCGGTCTTTCGTCCGTCGGACGGCAACTGGTACATCCTTCGAAGTGAGGACTTCTCGTATTACTCGTTCCCATTCGGGATCGCCGGGGACATTCCAATTCCCGCAGATTACGATGCCGATGGCGTTATCGACGCGGCGGTGTTCCGGCCGTCAAACTCGACCTGGTATTTGAAGCGATCAGGGTCAAGCGTCCTCACGGTTCAATTCGGCTTGCCCGGCGATTTTCCGGCCCCTTCGGCCTACGTCCGGTAGAGCGACGCGGACGCGTAGTGCCAAATGGATCAACTTGCACGTCATCCGGCCGCCCGTTACGATTGAGGTTTATGGGCGACAACCAACTGATGACCGCGGAGGAGATCCATGCCTTCGGGGTCGAGATAGTGTATAAGCAGCTGCAGCAGGACGGCTGGGTCATCGACTCGGCGGACGTATACGCCGACCTTCGGTCGGAGCCGCAGATCGTGGCCAAGAAAGAAGGCGAACTCGCCTTTTTTGTTGTGCGGACCGGCGTCTACCCGGGCCGCGGCCGCTTCGAAGAGGGGCAGGAAGCATTCAACACGCTCGTCCGCCACGCCTTGGCCCACGGAGCCTCGTGCTATTACGCCAGCGTCGGCATTGCCAACGCGGACGCAAAGTCGGAAGAAGAGATGTCGTTGCCCGTGAAAGGAGCGGGCTTCAATATCGAATTCGACGGGCTGATCAAAATGGAATTGCCGCCGGACCAACGCTGACCCGGCGGCAATTACTTCAAGTCAATTACGTGCTGTTAGCGTTTACGTTCCTTTACTCCCATCAACTTTCCGGGGAATGTAGCAAAACTCTCGACTTCGACCTCGTATCCGGGGGCAGCGTCGGTACGCCGCCAGCGGATCTTTGCGGCACCGATGTACGTTCCCTCTGCCTTTCCGGTCTTCGGGTCAACGAACATCTCGACATAGCCGAACGGGTAATCCGTCGAGCGGTATCCGCCGCGTAACTCAGCAAACTGCAGCCAACGGGCGAAGACCGCAATGACGCGTTTCTTTCCGTCGACCTCGCTGATGCTGACGGCGTTGATCCGCGGGCCGAGGCGGCCGCCGATCGATATATTACCCAGATCGCGGTCCTCGATCTCCTTCAACAGGTCGTCCTGCCCGCCTTCGGCCAAAACAGCCAAAAGGCGGTTGATCTCCGTCTCAGGCGTAACACCGCGGATATTTAACTGAAAAGTGTTTGTCGTGTTGCGGGTGTTTAGCCCGCTGCCGAACTGCAGGACCGAACCGTTATAGGTGACTGGAACAAATGATTGTGCCGCGACAGGAAGTCCGAAGGCTGCCGCCAGGGCGAAAACTACAAATATGGTAAATCTGGTTCTCATCGCGATTCTCCTTAATAAATTTGGTCGCACATAACTAAGATATACTTAGTGATCAGTTAGTTTGCCTTCTTCTCGTATACGCCAAACAATTGGCGATTGTCTGTGATAACCGTTACATTAGACGCACAAAAAGGGGAACGGCGGCCGAATTCTCTTCAAAAACGCACCGCCCTTCCCGCTTCATCCACGCGCAACGGAGCGTGGAATCTTGGTGTGATGTTGTGTGACTCAAGAAAAAGCGTAATCGCACGGCATTTCCGAAAAAGAAAAGGCCTTCGCAAGTTAGCGAAGGCCCTTCGGAACTAGTTACGGTTCCGGTTAAGTCGTGGTAGACCGACCCATTACCAAACGCACGAGCAGCAATAACAAGACCGCTCCTACGATCGACATTATCCAGCCGGCAGCGTAATTCTCACCGCCCCAGAGTGCTCCGCCGATGAACGTGCCGAGCAATGCTCCGAGAACACCTATGACGGCTGTGATCAAAACGCCCAATGCCCCTGTCGGCAGCCCCGCCTCGCGGCCGGGCAACAGGAAACGTGCGATCACGCCGACGATCAGTCCGATTATCAAACTCCAGATCCAACTAAACATATATGTCTCTCCTTGTTCGTCTAGATTTCGATTTGTTGCTGTGCCGCCATTATTACAGTAACCGCCCGAAATCACAATATTCTGTCTCTTATACACATCTGACGCTGC
>JAUCQE010000175.1 GCA_030372865.1 Pyrinomonadaceae bacterium | reverse complement strand
CTTTTCGATTGGGAGATCACTGGACATTTTCGAATTTTACAGTAAGTGAGTTATCGCCTGACTTATTTTTGATCGACGTTAGCAGAATGAGCCGTGTAATAAAGAATGCGATCGGAACAAAATGCAGCACGGACAGAAGGACGAAGAAAACCGGCGAACGGTCCCAAGATTTCGCGACATCACGTTTCATCTCCGGATCCAGTGGAAGCAGCGTTACGAGTGGTAGGGTTATCATGATGACGACAAGAGTCCATCCTCCGACCCGGGCCCAGAACGGTCTAGCATCTGCTACAAAAAATGCTGTAACTGGTATCAAGATCCCGAGCAGGTAAGCGGAGAAGAAGGCCGTCACCCAGAGGAAGTTTCCGTGGCCTCCGCCGGTTGCAAACATTGTGAAAAAGCCGTGGCCGGCAGACCAAATCAATCCTGCCAATGCCCAGATGATGCGCTTCTTCATCGTTTAGCTGCCAAGCTGTTCCTGTGCGCCTTCGTGCTCCGAGATCCTGCTTTTGGTGTCGCCGCAAAACTCCGTTACAAGTTCGACGAAAAGCTCGCTCCGCTCTTCTTGCGGCACGTGCCCGCAATTCTTTAGAACCACAAGACGCGAGTGGAGCACCGAGTCGTAGAGCTTGTAACCGTTCTCGATCGGTATCACGCGGTCTTCCTCGCCCCAGATCAGCAGCGTCGGCTGGTTGATCAAATATGCATCTTCCTCGATCCGTTTCGCGTGCCAATTTCGTGAGGTCGCAAGCACGGCTCGGTGGCCATCAGCGGCATTCAGCGGCCGCTGCACGTTCTCGATGCGGTTGTCGTCTATCAGGCTGTGGTTCGCGGGTGCCAGCGTGTTCTGCATCCGCATTCTAAGGAATGCTTTCGACCCGAGAAGGAACGGCGTTATCACCTCGCCGACGCCGGGCACGGCGGCAAGCTTCAGTATCGGATGGTTCCTTACTTCGTCGTTGATCACTGGGCTGACCAGAACAAGTTTCTCGACCCGCTCGGCGTAATCCAGCGCGATCGTCGCGGCGACCGCACCGCCGTACGAACTTCCCACAAGCACCGCACGCCCGATGCCGAGCCGGTCCATGAAACGTTCGACAACATGCGCCTGCGACGGGATCGAATAATCGAACCACGACGGCTTCTCCGAATATCCAAAACCGGGCAGGTCGATCGCGATCACGCGATAGCCTGCATCCGCCAGCATCGGAGCTACCGTTTTCCAAACATACAGCGAGGCGGTGTAGCCATGGATCAGGATCATTGGCGGTGCTGCCTGGTCACCGAATTCCTGAAAGTGAGTACGGATGCCCTCGATGCTGACAAAGTGCGAATGGTCGGCATGGGCGATCCGGTCCGAAAACGCCTCCCACTCCACGGTTTTATCCCGCGTAAGCATCTTGACCGCAACCGCCGCGGCGACACCGCCGCCTATTGCAAGAGCAATGTTTCGCTTTTTCATGGCCTTACCTCGATCTTTATCGTCATTTTAACCCAGAACGACCTTTGGTTGAATGCTTTCTTCTTCTGCGTTATACGTGCCGATCGCGATCAGTTCTCCGGCTTCGTTCAGCATTCGCAGGTTTTGTCCTTCGTTCAATCCGTCCGCTGAAAAACGCGTCGACATCCCGTTCAGCGTTTTCTCGACCCGTTCGACCGGCAGTGTGATCGAGGGCAAATGCGCTACGGCCTCCGACATCGGGATCAGAGATGAATACGGGTCAGCCTGTGCCTCTAGTTCCTCAAGCGTCAGCGCTCGGTCGAGTCCGAATTGCCCCGCACGCACGCGTCTTAATTCTTCAAGATGCGCCATCGGCCCAAGCTCACGCCCGATATCCTCGGCGAGCGTTCTGATATACGTTCCCGCCGAGCACGTGACCTGAAACCTTAGATAAAACGTTCCCGCTTCGGCCTCCTGCGGCAATCGGTCCTGATTCAGCTGCAGCTTAAAGATCGTTACCGGCACGGGCGCGCGTTCGATCTCTTTCCCTTCGCGGGCAAGTTCATAGAGCCTGCGGCCATCGACCTTTTTCGCCGAGTACATCGGCGGCACCTGTTTGATCTCGCCCATAAATCCGGAGATCGTCCTTATTAGGTCATCCGGCGTTATCTGCTTTGGCTCGTAGCCCTCACGCTCGAGCCGTGTTCCCGTGCGGTCGCCCGTATCGGTCGCATAGCCGAATTTCACAAGAGCGTCGTATTCCTTTTCGTCCTTATCGAGGTACGCGGCAAGCCGCGTCGCCTTGCCGACAAGCATCACCAGAACACCGGTCGCAAACGGATCGAGCGTGCCCGTGTGCCCGATCTTTTTAGTTTTAAGTATCCGCCTCAAGCATGCAACGACGTCATGCGACGTAAGCCCCTCGGGCTTATCGATTATCAGGATTCCGTTCATCGCTCCAATTCTACACGCGTCCTCGCCGCGGAAGAATGTAGAATGTCACAAAGCGATGTTCCGACAGGCAAGAAAACCCATTGAGGACGAAGAACGGAAAGTAACCGACCCCGTCCGTTCGCGCGAGCGGACGATGAACCGTGCCGTAAAGCTGCTTGCGGCAAAACCGCGTTCGGTCGGGGAATTAAGAACACGCCTGCTCGAAAAGCGTTGGACCAACGAAGAGATCGTCGATTCCGTTATCGCAAAGCTTTCGGAATACAAATACGTAGACGACGAGCAGTTCGCAAAGGACCTTGCGGTCTCAAAACTCAAGCAAAAGCCGCAAGGAAAACGCAGGCTGCAGCAGTCGATGTCGCACAAACAGCTCGACCGAGAATTGGTCGACCGTGCGATCGAATCGGCCTATGAAAAGATCCCCGAATCGGGCCTGATAGATATCGCCATCGAGAAGCGGATACGGCTTAAGGGCGTGCCCGAAACGCGCGAGGACACCAAAAAGTTCTACGACCACCTGATGCGGCAGGGCTTCGGCTTTGGCCTGATACGCGAAAAAATGACCGAAGTCGTAAAGCGGCGGCAAGATGACGACGATCAACTATAACGGACGCACATTTATCGCTGAAGAGAATTCAGCCAACGGCGAAGTCGGCGGCGGGACGGTCTTTCATTATCATCAGGAAGGCTCGGTCGTCTGGGCAGAATACAGCGGCGGCGACATCGTCCTCGGCCGCCTGATAGCGAATGCATCGCAAGACGGCCGGCTCGACATGCGGTATCAACATATAAACATTGATGGAGAGCTGATGACCGGAATATGCGAGACCGTTCCCGAATTACTTTCGGACGGCCGTCTCCGGCTTCACGAATCCTGGCAATGGACCTCAGGCGACCGTTCCTCAGGCACGTCAACACTGATCGAGACCAAGGAATAACCCGCCATTACCCGGCCTTTAAAACCTCTCCCAAAAAAATCTCTGAATCCGTTAAACGGCGCATCGCGAAAAACACCTCCAAAAGGGAAAAAGACTTCTCTTTCGCAAGAAATCTTAAGTTACGAACAAGGGAGAACGATCATGAAGAAATTTGCATTCGGTATTTTCGCACTGGTTTTTGCGTTCACAGTCGCAAGCACCTCGGTTTCGGCTCAGATGTACACCGCCACGTCTGTCTCTTATACACATCTCCGAGCCCACGAGACAGCG
>JAUCQE010000174.1 GCA_030372865.1 Pyrinomonadaceae bacterium | reverse complement strand
GTCAGGGCGTGGTTTGGTATACCGGGCAATTCTATGCATTGTTTTACCTGCAGTCGATACTGAATCTCAACACGACATCCGCGAACTATATCGTCGCGATCGCGTTGCTGCTCGGGATGCCGTTCTTCGTCGTATTCGGTGCCCTTAGCGACCGGCTTGGCCGTAAGTGGATAATGCTCGTAGGATGCCTGCTCGCGCTAGTAACGTATATGCCGATCTACCACGCGATGCAGTCTGCGGCAGGTTCGAACGTCGTTACCGCGGCATCGCAGAAAGACCCGGTGACGGGTGCGATCAAGCTCACCCCGCAAACGCGCGATGAAACTGGCGAACTCGTCACCGCGCCGAAGGTGCTGCCTTACACATCGCTCGGCGACCTTCTTACAAACAAGACCGCGTGGATGCTAATTCTGCTGGTTTTCGTGCAGGTGTTGTGGGTGACGATGGTATACGGCCCGATCGCAGCGTATCTCGTCGAGGCGTTTCCGGCGAAGATACGCTACACAGCGCTTTCGCTGCCGTATCACATCGGCAACGGCGTTTTCGGCGGCCTGCTGCCGGTGATCGGCCTTTCGGTCATTGCTCAAACAGGCAACATCTACGCGGGCCTGTATTACCCGATGATCATTGCCGGCCTAACGGTCGTGATCGGCGGGATCTTCTTAAAAGAAACTCATGGCCACCGTATCTGGGCCGAGGTGGAATCCGACAAGGCGGATCAATGATACAGCGATGAAGTTCAACTCACGCGGTCGTTCAGGATCTGCCAGGTCTTCTTCAAATGCCGCTCCTCGACATGGATGCTGCCGACCGACAGGCGGAGTGTGAACTTTCCGTTGAGTTTGGTATGCGAGATGTACGCCTCGCCCGAGGCGTTGATATCGTTCATCAGCTTTTCGTTGAACGCGTCGAGATCAGAAACTCCCGCCGGACATGCCCGGAAGCAAACCAACGCGAATCGGAAAGGTGCCATCATTTCGAAGTTTGGCGAGGCCTCGACCCAGGACGCGAATTCCCCGGCAAGCCGGCAGTGTTCGCGAATGCGGGCAATAAGCCCTTCACGGCCGAAATATCGCAGCACGAACCAGAACTTCAGTGAACGAAACCGCCGCCCGAGTTGTATTCCGTAATCCATCCCGTTCCGAACGGTGTCCTCATCGCTAGTCTTCAGGTATTCGGGGACGAGCGAGAAAGCTTGCTTGAGCATTCCCAGATCGCGGCAGTAAAGCACCGAAAGGTCGAAAGGCGTAAAAAGCCACTTATGAGGATTAAAAACTATTGAATCGGCTCGCTCCCATCCCCGGAATGCGTCACGCATTTCGGGAACGATCGCCGCAGACCCGGCATATGCCGCATCAACATGCATCCAGAGACCGTACTTTTCGCAGATATCCGCGATAGCATCCACCGGGTCGACGCTCGCCGTCGA
>JAUCQE010000173.1 GCA_030372865.1 Pyrinomonadaceae bacterium | reverse complement strand
ATAAGAGACAGGAAAGAAAGTAACTTGCCCAAATGGCTGAACAGCTCGACAATTCGTTTTTTGTCTTTTCGAAGCCGGCGTCGGCACTTCCGCAAATGCTGATCGCCGGCGGACTCGGGCTTTTGATGGTCACCGGCATTGTTCTGTCGGTCTTGGCTGGAAACTGGCCGCTGGTGACGATCTTCGCCCTTGCGTTGATCGGAATTGGGGTCCAGGCGTTCTACACCTGGGACCTTACGCGAAAGATGGTCGCATATAAGCGGCAGCAATCAGTCGCGTGGGAAACCGCTTTGCCGGAGATACAGCGGCAGAATCTGAACATCCAGGTCACGGAGCTCGCTCACATCCTCGATGTCGAGCCTGAGCAGATGACGGACTTGCAGTCGGCCTATATCGTCGCTGAGGACCTTGCACTTCGACAGATACAGCAGGAAGAGAACGTACCGCTTCTCCGGAACGTCAGTATTGCCGGCGTTCCGTTCGATACTGTCCTCGTACGGGGCAGCGACCTGATATGCGGCGAGGTCGTCTTTCTCGTCGCTCCCGAGCTGAAACAGGAAAAGATCGATTCGATCCTGCACAAAGCGGCGGCAGTGAGCGAGGGCGTCGAGAACATGAACCTCGGCCTTTCGGTTCGTTTGATGCTCGTGCTGATCACGCAGCTGACGCCTGAGGACGAACGCTATCTACGTTCGACTCTCGGAACCGACCGCTTCAAAGGCACGCCGGTCGATATCGATATTCGCTTCCTCGATTTCGAGGTTTTACAGCGCATCTTCGTAACGGAGTAGCCGTTGTCACCGAAAACTATGCTAGAAAACAAAGTTGGAATGATCTTCGGCGTCGCGAACAAGCGTTCGATCGCGTGGGCATGCGCGTCGGCATGTGCATCGCACGGCGCAAAGCAGGCCTTTACGTTCCAGGGCGAGCGGCTTCAGGAAAATGTCGAAAAGCTTGCCGGCGAGCTCAATGATTCACTCGTCGTTCCCTGTGACGTGACGAACCAGGCAGAGGTCGACGCGGCCTTCGACGCGGTGAAGCAGAAATACGGCCGGCTTGATTACGTCATCCACTCCATCGCGTTCGCGCCGAAAGAAGCTCTTGAGGGCGAGTTCATCACTACCACTCGCGAAGCGTTCCGCACGGCGCTGGAGATCAGTGCGTATTCGCTTACGCAGGTCGCTTTGGCGGCGGCTCCGCTGATGACCGAAGGCGGCAGCATCGTTACGATGTCTTACTATGGTGCGGAAAAGGTCGTCCACAACTACAACGTGATGGGCGTCGCGAAGGCCGCTCTTGAAGCTTCGACGCGTTATCTCGCCGCAGATCTCGGCAAGCAGAACGTCCGCGTCAACGCGATCAGTGCCGGGCCGATAAATACGCTTTCCGCCCGCGGCGTGAAGAACATGGGTTCGCTGCTCGGCTACGTCGGCGAGAAATCGCCGCTCAAGCGCAACGTCACCGCCGCCGAAGTCGGCAACACCGCACTCTTTCTCGTCAGCGATCTTTCCTCCGGCATCACCGGCGAAACGATCTACGTCGACTGCGGATACAACATCATGGGAATTTAGGTCTAGGAAGTCTGGACAGTCTGGGAAGTCTAGACAGTCAAAGACCAAGACTTCCCAGACTTCCTAGACTTCCTAGACTGCCCCGACTGCTTTATGGCTGAAACTGACGCTAACAAACCGAAGAAAAAGAAGGACGCGGTAAAACCAGGCGAGCCGAAGACCGTTGCCGAGGCGAAGAAAAGGCAGGAAGAGCCGGGTTACTGGCAGCTGACGGACGACGAGGCATTGCTTCGTTCGCCGGAGCCGGAAGACGAATACAAGACCTCGGATTCCTGGCGTGTGTTCCGGATCATGAGCGAGTTCGTCAACGGCTTTGACAACCTCGCGACGATCACGCACGGTGTTTCGATCTTCGGTTCCGCACGCACGAAAGAGACCGACGAGATGTACATCGCCGCCCGCGAGACCGCGAGGCTTTTGGCGGAGCTCGGTTTCGAGATAATCACCGGCGGCGGGCCGGGAATAATGGAAGCGGCAAACCGCGGTGCGTTCGAGGCAAAAGGAGTTTCGGTCGGCTGCAACATCGAACTGCCGTTCGAGCAATCCGCGAACCCGTACCAGACAAAATCCCTCTCGTTCCAGTACTTTTTCGTCCGCAAGACGATGTTCATCAAGTATTCGAACGCCTACATCATCTTTCCCGGCGGTTTCGGCACGATGGACGAGCTTTTCGAGGTTCTGACGCTGATCCAGACGCGAAAGATCCGCAATTTCCCCGTCGTTCTTTTCGGTTCGAACTACTGGCAGGGCATGCTGCAGTGGATAACGACGACGATGCTCAACGAAATGATGATCTCGCCCGAGGATCTGAACCTTATCCACCTCACCGATTCTCCCGAAGATGCCGC
>JAUCQE010000172.1 GCA_030372865.1 Pyrinomonadaceae bacterium | reverse complement strand
GTTCGCGACGGCAGCCAGACGACGCGTACCGTGACGCGTGCCGGTATCGGCGCGGTGATCGGAGCGATCATCGGTGCGGTCGTTGGCGGCGGTGAAGGCGCAGCGATCGGTGCCGGCGTCGGAGCAGGTGCAGGTGCGGGGTCGGTCCTAATTCAGGGACGCAATAACATCGACCTGCAGCCGGGCAGCGAGTTTCAGATAACCGCTACCGGCCCGAACACGAACGTCGGACAGCGTTGGTAAAATTCGCCACGCTTTTGGGAAAGAGGGCAGGCTGAAAGGCCTGTCCTTTTTATTATTTGCTCCATGTCGCCCCTTAGCGAACAAATTCACGCGCAGAGTGTGAAATTATTCACAACATTGTTTTCTGGAATCCTGGAGGTATTGTTGATCGGTGTGCTGATTCGACATAGCGACGGGGCCATTTGGCATATCGGTTGCGATAATTAGCAGTGCTTGGGGCCAAATGAGAACGGCCCGCCTCTCACCAGCTTTGAAACGGGCTTCTTGCCCACGCCCGCGAACTTCCCGGGCGGCTGAAACAGGACTCGGCATAACGCATCGTCCAATCTCCTTCCATCCTGCACTCCTCGATGCAGGCCAGCCAATGCCAGCGAGGAGGTACTCATGTTGAAACGAACACTGACAATTCAAATGCTTTTTATCTTGATGGTCGTGTTGTCAACAGCTCTCGCGGCGACAGCACAGATCAACAAGAGCAGAACTTATATGCAAAAGAGCGAGGTCATGCTCAACGAAGCAGCCGACCTCGACCAATGTGCCAACGGGCCATTGGGAACGCCCGTACCTTGCGAAGCAAAAGCATGGGTCAACGGAAATCTTAATCATAATCAAGCCCATTTTCTGGAAGGCGAATCAGTTCCCTACCGTCTGAGGTTCTCGGGCCTCCAGCAGGGCAGCACCTATACGGTGACGATCGAATGGGACACAACGGAGAACAGCGCGGCAAAGCACGCGCTCGACTATTTGACCACCTATAACCGAAGCGAAACGGACGCCGACCCGTGCACGGACGTCGCCGGATGCAACCCGATGGTCTACACGACCTGGGCGATCCCGCTCGATCCGCTGGTTGCGGCGGGCAATGACGGTGTGCTCGGTACCGCGGATGACATCGTTCAGGAACCAGGTGATTTCACTTTGTTCGGCAGCATCCTGCAGGGTGTTTCCGCATACACGGTCACGGGTACTTATGACTCGGCAAGCCAGACGCGCATAACGCTCACGTTCCTTGCGACGTCGACCGACCCCATCCTTGCATGGGGCGGGCATATCTCGACGCGGTACGACTGGGGATTTGACCACTCGGCGATAGCCATTCCCGGAGCCTCGTACCACATGCGGTTACTCGACCTGAACGGTGCGGGCGGCAACCAGGATCGCTCGCTTTCCAACTCCGCCGCGATCTTTCCGGGACGGATCACGATAATCAAGGACGCGGTCCCGAACACGATCTTTCCGTTCGTTTTCACGGCAACCGGGCCGGGCGTCTCGAACTTTACGCTCGACGACGACGGGCTTCCGCTGGTCAACTATCCGAACACGATAACGTTCGGGAACCTGATCTACTTCGGAACGGAGAATCAGACGACCTTTACCGAAACCCCGTATCCGGGCTTTTTCACGCTGTCCGATGTGCTCTGCACGAGCGACGCAAACGGTGGCTCGGGTACGAACAACAACATCGTCGATCTCGAGGCACTGCGGCTGACCGTGAACCTCGAGGAAGGCGAAAGCGTCACGTGTACGTTCGTGAACGCGATAACGGGTCCGACCGCTGCTGAGGTTACGGTCGGCGGCCGCATCACGGATGAGACCGGAATGCCTGTCCGAAATGCGCTGATCACATTTCAGGCCGGTAATGGATCCGAAGTTTACTATGCCCGGTCGAACGGTTTCGGCTACTACACGCTGACGGCGATCCCGGTCGGTGAAATGTACGTGATGACTCCGCAGGCCAAAGGGTACCGATTTGACCCGCCCGTGATCGCAGTCCAGGTACAGGATACGATCACCGGGCTCGACCTTATTGCGATCAGAGATCCGTAGTATTTGCTCTGGTCGATGCCGGTGACGCCGGACAGGCGTCGCCGCTTGGAGAAAGCCGGTTTGTGGGGAGCCGGCTTTCTCCCAATTTGTACCCATTCCAATTGAAACGCCGGAAGTGTTAGAATTCGGGCACGCGAATGCCGGACGTTTCAACATTCCCAGTCGTCTTCCGCTCGGTCTCGTATGAGGCGGGCGGCACCAAGATATTGAACGGCCTCGATCTTTCGATAGGAAAGGGCGAGGTCGTCGTGCTTTTGGGCGAATCGGGCTGCGGAAAAACGACGACGCTGAAGATGATCAACCGGATGATCGAGCCGACTGCCGGAACGATCGAGGTCTTTAGCAGAAACACGCTCGATCAGGACTCGATAGAACTGCGTCGGCGGATCGGGTACGTGATGCAGGAAGGCGGGCTGTTTCCCCACATGACCGTGGCGGAGAATGTCGCGATTGTCCCGACGCTAGCGGGTTGGGATTCGGGAAGAAAGCGGGAGCGGGCCGAAGAACTTCTTTCTCTAGTTGGGCTTGAGCCCGCAAAGTTCGCAGGCCGTCTGCCGCACGAGCTTTCAGGCGGGCAGCGGCAGAGGGTCGGCGTTGCACGTGCACTGGCGGCTGAGCCAGAACTTATCTTATTGGACGAACCATTCGGCGCGCTCGACGCGCTGACGCGGACGCGGCTGCAGCGAGAGTTTGCGGAGCTGACGAAAGACCTCGGGATGACGGCGGTCTTCGTCACGCACGACCTGCATGAGGCGATGCTGCTCGGTTCTCGTATTGCTCTGATGGATCACGGACAGATAGTTTTTCTCGGGTCGCCGGAGGAGTTTTCCGATGCGGACGTGCCGCTTGCCCGGGCATATCTGGAGACCATCGGTTAACAGGTGAATGGGACTGCTTGAATTCGTACAAGCTAACTGGCTGGAATTGCTTGCGTTGACGCGGGAGCATGTGGTCATTGTTCTCGTCGCGACGGTGATCGCCGTGGCGATCGGACTGCCGCTCGGAATAATCTTGACGCGGCAGAAACGCCTGCAGGCACCTGTCCTGGGTTTCGCAAATGTGATGCAGACCGTGCCGAGCCTTGCCCTGTTCGGCCTTTTGATACCGATCCCGTTCATTGGCGGCATCGGGGCAACGACCGCGGTCATCGCCCTCGCCCTTTACGCATTGCTGCCGGTGATCAGAAACACGGTAACCGGAATCTCCGGCATCGACCCGGCCATTCGGGAGGCGGCAAACGCCATGGGAATGACCGGAGCACAGCGGCTGCGCATGGTCGAACTTCCGCTGGCGATGCCGGTGATCCTGACAGGCATCAGGGTCGCTGTCGTGATTTCCGTCGGCGTCGCAACTATCGCTGCTGCGGTGGGAGCGGGCGGGCTCGGGACGTATATCTTCCGCGGCTTGAGGCAAAACGACAACAACCTGCTGCTTTCCGGTGCGATCGCCTCAGCGTTGCTCGCGCTGTTATTTGATCTGGCACTCGGGCAACTCGAACGTTCATTCGCGATCGGAGAACGCTCCAAACAACGAAGGCGGCGGGTGATAGCTGCAGCACTCGGCGGCGTTATTTTATTGCTGGCGGTCTCCGCTCCTCTTCTATCCACGGGAACGAGTGTAACCGGCAGTGAGAGCAAGGCCCGCGTAGTTGTCGGGTCGAAAGATTTTACAGAATCGGTCATTCTTGCGGAGATTCTCGCCCAGTCGCTTGAGGCAAAGGGCATTAGCGTTGAGCGTCGCTTTGAGCTCGGCGGCAACCTGCCGCACGAATCGCTGCTGGCGGGCCAGATCGATGTTTATCCGGAGTATACCGGCACAGCATTCACGGCGATCCTGAAGCGTGACCCGCTGACTGATCCGCAGGCAGTATATGACCAAACGGCAGCCGAATACGGCGAACGCTTTGGCCTCGTACTGAGCCCGCAGCTCGGGTTCGCGAATGATTTCGCGATCCTGGTCCGCGGCGACGTCGCGCGGAAACAGAACCTGACGAAAATTTCCGACGCCGTGCCCGTCTCGGCCGGTTGGCAAGCGGGTTTCGGCCAGGACTTTATGTCGCGGGCGGACGGTTATGCGGGATTCGCAAAGGCCTATGGTTTCCGATTCGATAAACAGCCGCGTGAGATGGACCTTTCGCTAACGTACCGGGCACTTCAAAGCGGCGAGGTCGATATCATCGCGGGGAATTCGACCGACGGGCTGATCGCGGCACTCGACCTTTTTCAGCTTGAGGACGACCGAAGATTTTTCCCGCCTTATCAGGCTGTCTACATTGCCCGCCGTGCGTCAGCCGGAAACCTGCAAGAGGTATTCGCAGAACTTAATAATTCGATCTCGACCGATGACATGCGGCGAATGAACTACGAGGTCGACGGCAAGGGACGGCGGCCCGCCGATATCGCCCGCGAGTTCCTTAGTAAGAAATAGATTGCAACGCGGCGAGAATTAAGGTATTCTAATAATTTGAAAATTCCTACTCTGTTTTGTCGACGGTAGATTCGCCTTCATTGTGAAGAGCGGTATGGACGATGCGGGAGTTGGTTCGTTTATTCCTGTCGGAAGTGGCCTTCCTTTTTTGGGCCGTTCTCGCGTTGGTCGTTCGCTGCAACCGTTACACCGAAAGTTTTACCCACCGTTAGATAACTTCTTCAATAACACTGAAAGATCGAATTTCCCTGGCCGGAGTGTGTCCGGCGGGTTATCTGCGAACTTTTGCTGATTCGAAAACAATTAATGACATTTACTGAACTTGGCTTGCAGCCGTTCCTTACGGCAAAGTGCGAGCAATTGGGCTACAACCAGCCTACACCTATACAAAACGAAGCGATCCCGATCGTGCTCGATGGCCAGGACGTCATCGCATGTGCCGAGACCGGCACCGGGAAAACGGCGGCATTTCTGCTGCCGATCTTGCAGCGGCTTAAGGCCCGCAAGACAAAAGGAACCTCTGTTCTGGTCCTCGCACCGACGCGCGAGCTTGCGCTTCAGATCGAAGCGGCATGCCGGAATTTTGCCCCGAAGGGCATCACGAGCGCAGCCATTATCGGCGGTTCGGGCTACGGAAAACAGACCGAAGCACTCGAACGCGGTGTTACGATCCTGATCGCGACGCCGGGCCGGCTGATGGACTTCATGGAACAGGGCATGGTCAATTTCAACAGCATTTCTACGCTCGTCCTTGACGAAGCGGACCGGATGCTCGACATGGGCTTTCTGCCGGCGATCAAGCGCATAGTAAAGGCACTGCCGAAAGAGCGTCAGACGCTGTTCTTCTCGGCGACGATGTCGCCCGAGATGGAAGCCATCGCACTGGATATCGTCCGCGATCCGGAGTTTATAGAAGTTAGCCGGCGTGGCAAGGCTGCTCGCACGATCGAGCAGTTTGCCTACCCCGTGGCACAGCAGCATAAAATGCCGCTGCTTCTCGATCTGCTCAAGACCGAGCCGTTCGAGCGCGTGCTGGTTTTTACGCGAACGAAGCGTGGTGCCGACAGGCTCGCGAATGTTCTCGAGAAATGGGACCACAAATCGAACCGTATACACGGCGACCGTTCGCAGTCGCAGCGTGAAGCTGCCCTGAGGGCGTTCAAGAACGGACGGACGAACATTCTGGTCGCGACGGACGTTGCCGCACGCGGCATCGACATCGATTCGGTCTCGCACGTGATCAACTACGATATTCCCGAGGCACCGGAGGATTATGTTCACCGCATCGGCCGCACCGGCCGTGCCGGCAACAGCGGACGGGCGATAACGCTCTTCACGGCGGTCGAGGAACCGTCCATCAGGGCGATCGAAAAGCTGATCGGAGAACCGGTCGAACGCGTTCTGCTGCCGGAATTCGGCGGCACGGTCGCGGCTCCGGTTATTTCGACCGGTCCGAAGCGTACTTTGCGTGGTTTTGGCCGCTCACGGAGGCGAAGGTGATATAATGGCAGGTAGAATTATGAAAAATGACGGTTATGCAGCAGGGTCGGAGATAACGATGTTGTGCTCCGGCTGCGACGGTGAACAGCAGCACACGATAGACACGGTCACGAAATTGGGCCGTATCACAAAAGCCTCGTGTACGGTATGCGGAACGGCAAGCACCTTTAACCGCGGTGTGAAGACCTCAGTCTCCGGCGGAAAGGCCCCGACGGCCGCTCCCTACGACCGGAACAAAAAGTACCGCAAGGGCCAGGCAATGACCCACTCGGTCTTTGGCCGCGGCGAGGTGACGGCGCTGGTTGGCGATGGAAAGATCGACGTGTTATTCGGCGAGAGTACGCGGCGGCTTATTCACGCTCAGGAGTAAAAAAGAAAGGCGGCCCACGACCGGGCCGCCTTTTTCTTTGGCTTCAACGTATTTCGGGCCGTTTTACTTGCGCTTCAGGATCCAGCCGACGACCAGGCCGAATGCCGCCGAGATCAGGATCGCCTGGCCAGGCTTCTGACGTGCGAACTCCTTCGCGTCCTCGACCAGTTCTTTCGGGTCCTTGCTCTGCAGCTCTTTGAGCTTTTCGCCCGCGTACGAGAATTTTTCGCTCGCAAAATCGCGTGCCTTTGAGGCCGCGTCCTGAAACTTCTGCCCGTATTCCTGTGCCTGCATCCTGATATCTCCTAAAAACTCGTCCTCTCCCGCCTTATTATATTGTGGCTCGACCGCCATAAGGCCCTGTTCCAATTCCTTCTCCGCTTTCTTTACCTCAGTTTCAAACTCAGACATTAGCTCCTGTTACCTCCAAATCCTTGTATAGAATCCGAACTCGGCAAATTACCGAAATCCCTTGTTGCCGCGAACTGTTATCCGATGACGGCCGGACTCACTTAGTTGTAACGAAACCGGGGCCGCATTTGTTCGCGATTTTCGTCTTGATGAAACGTGCGGCCATGCTTTTACGCGTTAAATAGTTCAGGCTGCTGCGTGTTGAACGGATCGACTGACGCGGTGTTCTGAGGGAAATAAATTTTTTCGCTTGACAACGAACACTTCACTTTGTAAATCTTACGTCTTATTGGTAAGTAAGCACTTACTTAAGACCGAATTAACAGTGACCGAAATTATTAAAAATTTCTTTAATTGCGATCGCGGCACCCGAATGACCGGCGACATGCGGCGCGAGCAAATATTGCACACGGCGGTAGAACTATTTTCAAGGAACGGTTTTTCGGGGACGACCACAAAGAAGATAGCCGAGGCAGCGGGCGTTTCGGAGGCGATGGTCTTCAGGCATTTTGCCAGCAAGGACGAGCTTTACGGGGCGATCCTGCACAGCAAGGTGTGTGAGGGCGGCGAGCACCAATTCCCGTGGGAAGGCAATGCCGATCTTGAGGCCGCGATGGCTGCGAAGGACGACCACAAGGTGTTTCACCTGCTCGCCGTACGGGCACTTGAAAAGCACCAGGAAGACACGGGGTTTATGAGGCTGCTGTTTTACGCGGCCCTCGAAGAGCACGAACTCGCGGAGCGGTTCGCCACCGAGTTCATCGCGAAGCTTTACGTTTTTATCGGCGGATACATTGAGCAAAGGCAAAAGGACGGAGCGATGCGGAACGTAAACCCGCGGGTGGCCGTTAGGGCTTTTATGGGAATGCTCATCCATCACTCGCTCAACAACATGCTCTGGGACAAAAATCGCAAGCTGCTGAACGTGACGAACGACGAAGCGGCAAGCAATTTTGCGGACATTCTGCTGAACGGTATCTCGAAATAGTTTTTACAGCCTTCGACAGCAGGTACTTATCTTAAGACGATGAAAGGTCAAATAGTTTTTTACGCAACGGTATTGACGGTCACGGCAGCCGCTCTTTTCGCGTCGGGCTGCGGGTCGACCGCGAACTCGGCATCCGCGAACAACACTAACACACAGCCGGCGACCGTGACGGTAACAACGGCGCAGGCCGTGGTCCAGCCGATACCTTCCTATATTGAGGCGACCGGCAACCTCGCCGGTGACGCGCAGACGGACGTCGCACCTGCGGTCGGCGGCAAGATCGTCGAGGTTAATTTCGATATCGGCAGCTACGTCAACCAGGGCGACGTCCTTGTCCGGCTTGACCCGCGTGACGCGGCGATACGGCTAGAACAGGCACGGGCACAGCTCGACCAGTCGCGGCAGGCGGTGGCACAGGCCGATGCGAACGTCGAACAGGCGATCGCGAGCCTTCGCCAGACGCAGGCCCGGCTCGGCGTTCGTGACGGCGAAACGTTCCAGATAAAGGACTTTTCGCAGGTAAAGTCGATAACGGCCCAGCTCGAGCTGGCAGAAAAGGAACTTCGCCGAACCGAAAGGCTGCTTGAGACCGGCGACGTCTCACGTGCCATTTACGACCAGCGGAAAGCTCAGCGTGACTCCCTGCTCGGGCAGCTCGACGAGGCTCGCTCGAACGCCGCAGTAGCAATACGTGCTATCAACACGGCACAGTCGGCGGTCGAGACAGCACGTGCCGCGGCAGGTGCCGCGAGGGCAGCGGTTGGGGCCGCCGAAGCCCAGGTCTCGCAGGCGGAAAAGGGAGTTTCCGACACGGCGGTTCGGAGCCCGATCAGCGGCTTTGTCGCAGAGCGGACGGCCGACCTTGGCGAGTACATCACGCCGAACACGCCGAACTCGAAGATCGCCACGATCGTCCGCACATCAACGCTGCGGGTAAAGATCGACATCCCGGAACAGAATGTCGGCAAGGTCGCAACGGGCCAGGGCGTTTCGCTGCAGACGAGTGCCTATCCCGACCGCAATTTTGCGGGAACGGTCGTCCGCATCGCACCGTCGCTGAACGCGCAGGCGAGGACGCTAACGGTCGAGGCGGAGATACAGAACGTCGACGGCCTGCTCAAGCCGGGCCAGTTCGCGACGGTCCGGATCACGCAGTCGAAGCCCGAAGCAGCCGTGATGATACCGGTCGCGGCGGTCAAGACCGACGGCGACATCAACCGGGTTTATGTGATCAAAGACGGCGCTGCTCGCGAACAGATCGTTCAGCTTGGGCTGCTCGAGAACAACATGATCCAGGTAAAGAACGGAGTCATTGAAGGCGACATGGTCGCGACCAGCAACCTTAACCTGCTGAGCGACGGTGTTTTCGTTGCCCAATAAACGAACATGTCCCGGCGGCCGGACGGCCGTAGGGTTTTATAGAGGGTTCTCTCATTGGAATAGATCTTTATGCAGTGGTTAGCAGAAGTTTGTGTTAAGCGGCCGGTTTTCGCCACGATGTTGATCCTTTCGCTCGTGGTGGTCGGGACATTTTCGTTCTTCAGCCTCGGGCTCGACCTTTTTCCTAAGATCGACTTTCCGACGATCACGGTGACGGTCGTAAACCCGGGTGCTTCGCCGGAGGAGATCGAGACCGAGATCACCGAAAAGATCGAGGAAGCGGTCAACACCATCAGCGGTATCGACGAACTTCGCTCGAGCTCTGTCGAGGGCGTCTCGCAGGTGTTTGTGCAGTTCGTTCTGGAAAAGGACGTCAACGTTGCATCGACCGAGGTCGAGAACCGTATTCAGACCGTTATCCCGAACCTTCCCGACACCGCCGAGCAGCCGACGGTGCAGAAGCTGGATACGGACGCGGCTCCGGTTCTGCGTATCTCTATATCAGCCCCGACGTCGCTCCGCGAAGTGACCGAGACGGCGAAGAACAAGGTAAAGGAAAGGATCGAGTCGGTGAACGGCGTCGGCCAGGTGACGATGATCGGCGGCCAGGAGCGGCAGATAAACGTCTGGGTCGACCCGGACAAGATGCGTTCGTACAACATCACGCCGGCAGAGGTTTCCACCGCACTTCGTTTCCAGAATATCGAGTTCCCTAGCGGCCGCCTTGACGAAGGGCAGAAGGAGACAGCCCTCAGAACGGTCGGTAAGATCCAGAAGGTCGACGATTTCAACGAACTGGTCGTCGCGACCCGCGGCGGTTATCAGGTAAAGATCAAGGATATCGGCCGCGTCGAGGACGGTGCCGAGGAACTCCGCTCAGAGGCCCGCCTTAATGGCCAGCCGGCAGTCACGCTTATCGTTTCGAAGCAGTCCGGCCAGAACACGGTCGCGGTCGCGAACGAGATAAAGGCGCGCCTTGCTGAGATTCAGTCATCGCTTCCCGCAAACTACTCTATGCGGGTCATCGGTGACAACTCGATCTTTATCGAAGCCTCGCTTGCCGCAATCGAGGAGCACTTGATCGTCGGTTCGATCCTAGCGGCGATCGTCGTCTTCCTATTCCTTTGGAGCTTCAGGTCGACGTTCATCTCGGCCCTCGCTATCCCGACGTCCATTATCGCAACCTTTGGTTTGATGTACGCAATGGGCTACACGCTGAACTCCATCACGATGCTCAGCCTGACGCTGATGGTCGGTATCGTTATCGACGACGCGATCGTCGTGCTCGAGAACATTTACCGATTCGTCGAAGAGAAAGGCATGGAGCCGTTCCAGGCTGCGATCGAAGGGACGCGTGAGATCGGCCTTGCCGTTTTGGCAACGACGCTGTCGCTTATGGCGGTGTTTGTGCCTATCGGATTCATGCAGGGAATCATCGGCCGGTTCATGTCGAGCTTTGGCCTGACGGCGGCGTTCGCGGTCGGCGTTTCGCTGATCGTTTCGTTCACGCTGACGCCGATGCTTGCAGCCCGCCTTATCAAGCGGAAGCACTCGGTCTCCGAGGACCAGGCACACGAGATAGCCGAAGGCCGAGACGCCGAGGAGCTCGATGCTCCGCACAGCGACGATTCGAAACAGGCCGGCTGGTTCCGCCATATCGACAATGTTTATACGGCGATGCTCCGATTTTCGATGGGGCACCGATGGGTGATCGTGACGCTTTGTATCGTGACCTTTGTCTCGATCTTCCCGCTGTTCTATTTCGTCGGCAAGAACTTCCTTCCGGTCGATGACCAGTCGCAGTTCGAAGTTTCGGTGCGTGCCCCTGAGGGCTACAGCCTCGGTGCTTCATCACAGGTGATGGAGCGGGTCGCCTCGCGGATACGGCAGATGCCGGGCGTAACGGATACGCTTGCAACCGTCGGCGGCGGCCAGGCACAGGTGGTCAACAACGGCACTATCTATGTGAAGCTCACCGACATCGCCGACCGCGACAAGTCGCAGGAAGCGTTGATGTCGGACGCGCGTGAACTGCTCAAGGATTTCCCCGAGCTTCGCACCGGCGTTCAACAGGTACAGGCATTCTCGGGCGGCGGCTTCAGGAACGCGAACGTACAGTTCCTGATCTCAGGCCCGGATCTGAGACAGCTTGAGGCGTATTCGGCGAAGATCCTGGAAAAGATGAAGACGATCCCGGACGCCGTGGACGTTGACTCAACACTCATCAGCGGCAAACCGGAACTGCGGCTTGAGATAGACCGCGACAAGGCAGCCGACCTTGGCGTCCGGGTGGGCGATATCTCGCAGGCCCTGAACACGCTTGTTGCCGGCCAGGAAGCCACGACCTTCAATGCCGGCAGTGAGCAGTATGAGGTGGTCGTGCGGGCCGAGAACAATTTTCGCACTGATGTGGAAGGCCTGTCCCGAATGATCGTGCCGTCTTCAAAGGTCGGCTGGGTCACGCTCGACCGGCTTGTCAAAGTCGAATCAGGCACCGGCCCGAGCTCGATCGACCGCGTGAACCGGCAGCGGCAGGTGACACTGCTCGCAAATACAAAGCCGGGCGGTTCCGCCGCGAGCATCACCACAGAGATAGACAGTTTCGTCAAGACGCTGAACTTGCCGGCGGGATACACGACAGGTTACGTCGGCCAGTCGAAGGAGATGGGCAAGGCCGGATTCTACTTCCTGCTCGCCTTTGCGTTGTCGTTCGTCTTTATGTACATCGTGCTGGCGGCACAGTTCGAATCGTTCATCCACCCGGTGACGATCCTGCTGACGTTGCCGCTGTCGGTACCGTTCGGCATCGTCAGCCTGCTTGTCGCCGGACAAACGGTGAACATCTTCTCGGGGCTTGGATTGCTGCTGCTCTTCGGCGTTGTAAAGAAGAACGCGATTCTGCAGATCGACCATACGAACAACCTTAGGTCACACGGCATGAGCCGCTATGAAGCGATCATCCAGGCAAACCGCGACCGTCTGCGTCCGATCCTGATGACAACCATCGCACTCGTCGCGGGTATGATCCCGCTCGTGATCTCGACCGGCCCGGGTTCGGGCACGAACCGCTCGATCGGCGTGCTCGTGGTTGGCGGCCAGACGCTGTGTCTTCTGCTGACGCTGCTCGCGGTACCGGTCTTCTACTCGATCTTCGACGACCTCAGCGAGCTGAGAATGTTCCAGCGTATAGGCCGCGCATCGGATTGGCTTTTCGGCGGTATCCGCCGCAGGTTCGCAACGGCGGCAGGCACGCTATTCGGTAAACAATAGCCCACTTTCATAGAGGGAGTTTTATGTATCCGCGTTTTATATTCGCATTTATCCTCGGCGTCGCCTTGTTTGGCGGCACATCGGCCGCACAGGACCCGACGCCGACTCCTACGCCGTCGCCGTCTCCGGTCGTCGACGATAAACAGGAGGTCGCTCCGGAGAACCTGAAAGGCGTTCCCTCGATCGCACCGAACTATTCCTCCGAGGACCGTTCGCTGCCGGACCTCGGCCGCGTCGGCGTCGATATGACCGCACAGCGTCCGATGACCGTCCGCGAGGCGGTTGCCCTGGCACTTGAAAACAACAAGGACATCGAGGTGACTAGGAAGAACGTAAAGATCGCCGAGTTTGACCTGATGGCCGCTCGCGGCTATTTCCAGCCGCGGTTCTCGGGCGAGACGTATTATGAAAAAGCGACGACGCCAAACATCAGCTTCTTTGCGCCTCAAATAACGAAGGTTTCGAATGAATCGATCGTCGGCAATGCGGGCTTCACAGCCTACGTTCCGAGTTTCGGCACGATCCTGCGGGCAACAGCCAACAATCAGCGCGTTTCAACCGACAATCCGATCTCGATCATTAGCCCGCAGTACAATTCGGGTGTGAATTTTAGCATTACACAGCCGTTGTTTCGCGGCCGCGGCTTTGACCAGCCGCGCCGGACGATCGAGATCGCCAAGCGAAACCTCTCGCTGACGGACGTACAGTTCAGGCAGCGTTCGATTGAGATAATCACGAACGTCCAGCGTGCATATTGGGACCTGACGTTCGCGCTGCGAAACCTTCAGGTTCAACGGGACGGCGTTCGGGATGCAAAGCAGCAGCTTGAACACAATCGCCGTCTAGTCGAGGAAGGCCAGCTAGCACCGATCGATATCGTTGCTGCGGAAACACAGGTCGCAAATTTCGAGCAATCTGTCTACGATGCATTGAACGTCGTGACCCAGGCCGAGAATGCCTTGAAGAACCTGATCTCGCCGAACCGTTACAACGCGGTCTGGAACGAATCGATAACACCGATCGATTCTGTCGATCTGAAAGCACCGGCAACCTCGTTGACCGAAGCGATCACGACGGCGATGGAGAACCGGCCGGAACTCGAGCTAAACAGGGTGCAGAAAGACATTAACGAGGTCGATCAGCGTTACTACCGGAACCAAAGCCAGCCGCAGATAGACGTCGTCGCGAGCTATTCTTCCTCCGGGGTTGGCGGCGGCCTGAACCCGAACTTTACGAATCCGCTGCTGAGGGAGTGTCAGCAGAACCCGACCACGCCGGAATGCCAGAACGCTGCCGCCGCGCAGCAGGCACTTCTGCAGAGTGTCGGAAGCGCGAGCTCTACTTATTCCGATATCTTCGCAAACAAATACCCAACGTTTCGGATCGGCGTGCAGTTCAACTTGCCGTTGTTCGGCGACAGGACGGCGAGGGCACAGCTTGGCAGGTCGCTGGTGGAAAGCGAACGGCTTGAGACGCAGCGCGAGCAGATCGAGCAGAGTATTCAGGTCGAGGTTCGGAACGCGATACAGGCTCTTCGCACCGCGGAGGCAAGGCTTCGTGCGGCGGCTATTGCCCGTGAGAACTCGGCGAAACAGTACGAATCGGAACAGCGAAAGCTCGACGCGGGCCAGTCCGATATATACAGGGTGCTTGAGCGGCAGACCGCGTTGACCGCGGCACGCAGCAACGAACTGCGGGCACAGACAGAGCTTAACAAGGCGATCGCCGACCTACAGCGGGCGACCGGTAATTCGCTGAAGGACAACGACATTACGATGCTTCGAAAATAAGCTGATGAAGGCCGTTTATATCGCAGAATTCGGCGGCCCGGAGAACCTCGAGATACGTGAGGTGCCGGAACCGAACGAGCCAGGCCCCGGCGAGGTCACCGTTCGCGTGCGTGCGGCGGGCCTGAACCGTGCCGATCTGCTGCAGCGACGCGGGCTCTACCTGCCGCCGGCCGGCTATGCTCCGGAGATACCGGGACTTGAATTCGCAGGCGAGATCGTTGAGACGGGCGGCGGCATTTTCAAGCTGGCAAAGGGCGACCGCGTTTTCGGCATAACGGCCGGAGAGGCCCAAGCAGAATACCTGACAATCGACGCGTCACTTCTAGCGCGCATCCCAGATAACCTAAGCTTCACGGAAGCCGCCGCGGTACCTGAAGTTTATGTCACCGCCTATGACGCGATCGTGACGCAAGCAGAACTCAAGAGCGGCGAAACACTGCTCGTACATGCCGTGGGCTCCGGCGTGGGGCTTGCGGCGCTGCAGATCGGAAAGGCGATGGGTGCGACGGTGATCGGTACGTCTCGATCGGTGGAAAAGCTTGAACGCTGCGCAGAATTTGGACTTGACCATGCGATAGATGCATCGGCCGGCGCGTTCTCCGACGCGGTAATGAAAGCGACAAACGGCAACGGTGCAAATGTCGTTTTGGACCTGGTTGGGGCGTCGTATTTTCAGGAAAACCTGAAGAGCCTCGCATTGAAAGGGCGGTTGATGCTTGTAGGTCTGACGGGCGGAAAGTCGGCCGAGTTCGACCTCGGTCTTGCATTGGCAAAGCGGCTGCGGATAACCGGGACGGTTCTTCGAGCACGGTCGATCGAGGAAAAGGCGGCGGCGATGCGGGCGTTTGATATCGAGGTGGTCCCGCTGCTCGAGACGGGGCAGTTGGTGCCGAACGTGGACCGCGTTTTCAATTTCGCGGAGATCGCCGAGGCACACGCCTATCTTGAATCGAACGACAGTTTCGGAAAAGTCGTGCTCGAGTGGTGATCAGCCGCTGACGCGTTTGGCCGCCTCATCCGCGACGACGCAAAGGCCCGGTATGCCTTCGGCTTCGAGCTCAGCGAGTTTTGCAGCCGCGGCCGGATATGTGAGGCCTGTTGCCTCCGCCCGTTCGAACGAGATCACGGCCCATCGCGGTTCCATCAACTCAGAACTTTGGCCGCTGCCATTGCCGTTCTCGGAATTTGCTGCTGGCTCCGCCATAATAATGCTCCGCGTAAATGTAAGCTTAAGAAAACCTTAGCACAGTTTTCCACAGGTGGAAATCTTTTTGTTGCGGCGTCTCTGGCCGGGGAAAGCAGTTGGGTTAAAATTAGATTCATGTCTTTCACCGAGACCATCTTTATGACGGGCTTTCCGGGCTTTATCGCGGAGCGGCTGGTTGCGCGCCTCGCACGGCCGGATGTCCAGTTCTACCTCCTCGTACAAGAACCTTACGTCGAGTCGGCGATGCGGGCCGTCGAGCGCATCGCGGCAGCAACCGAGACACCGGAGGAGAATTTCGCCTTGGTCGAAGGTGATATTTCCCTCGCACACCTGGGAATCGCCGACGAAGACCTTGAGGTCCTGCGGGCGGAGACGAACACGATCTATCACCTTGCGGCGGTCTATGACCTCGCGGTCGACCGCGATCTCGCTTTTCGCGTAAATCTCGATGGCACGAAGAACGTCAATGAGTTCGCATTAGAGGTGAAGAACCTACGACGGTATAACTATGTCTCGACGTGCTACGTCGCCGGAAAACGGACGGGCCGCATCTTTGAGAATGAACTCGAGCACGACGCGGGATTTCGCAACTTCTACGAGGAGACAAAGTATCTCGCTGAGATCGAAGTCGAGAACCTGAAGGAGGAACTTCCGGTCACGATATTTCGTCCCTCGGTCGTTGTTGGCGACTCGGCGACCGGGCAGACAGCGAAATACGACGGCATTTATTACCTGATCAATTACCTGCGTAAGGCACCGCACCTGCTGCGGTTCTTGAACGTCGGTAATCGCGACGTAACCCTCAATCTTGTTCCGGTGGATTTCGTCGTTGAGGGTATAGCGAGACTCAGCGGCGATGCGAGTTCGATCGGGATGACGGTCGCACTGGCAGACCCGAACCCGCTAACGACCGCACAGCTTTTCGACGCGATCGCAGAATCCATGACCGGCCGCGGGTCGCTCTTTCATCCGTCTGCCGACATGGTCGAGCGAACTCTGATGATGGGTATGACGCCGACTTTGACCGGCCTGCCGCACTCCGGCGTTCCGTATTTCTTTATCAAGCAGGAATACGACACCTCGATCGCGGACCAACTGCTCGTGCCGTACGGCGTCCGCTGTCCGAATTTCCGGGAGTACGTCGGCAACCTCATCCAGTTCGTTCGTTCGCATCCTCGTCTGTAATTCTCCATCAGTGCAAACCTAACTTCGCATAGGGCATCCTATTCTTAATGACCACGTCTCTCGGGAAATTTCGATTCGGCTTGACGCTGCTTGCGTTGCTCGTATTTGCCGTGGCTGCGAACGCCCAGAGCGGACGCACGAGGCCGACGCCAACGCCCGAGGACACACCCGAACGCGTCGAGACCGAAGAGGTAAAGATCAACATTCTCGCGTACGACGAGAACGGCAATTTCTTTGAAGATGTGCGGGCCGAGGATCTCGTGATCACGGAGAACGATATTCTTCATCAGCCGGCGAGCCTTAGAAGAATACCGGCAAGCGTCTTGATCGTGATGGACACGGGCGGTGAACTCCGTTGGGTAAAGTCGCTGGACCAAACGCGGAAAACGGCGGCGGCTCTCGTTGCCGGCCTGCGGCCCGAGGATTCGGTCGCGATAATGCAGTACTCGGACAAAGCTGAGATCGTGTCCGAATGGACGACGGACAAAGGCGAGACGCTTGCGGCGATCAACCGGACGAAGTTCGGGCTCCGGTCGGCGTTTCTTGATGCGGTCCGGCTCGGCGCTGATCTGCTGACAAAAGAAGGCGTGGAGAACCGCCACCTCGTGCTGATAACCGACGGCACGGATAGCTTTCGCGACCCGCGTTCGAGAGAAAAGATATTTCGAGACCTGCTCGCTACAGATATAAACGTCCACGTCATCAGCTACACGCGGATGGAGATCACGGACATCGAGCCGCGAACGAAGGCCGTTTCGAAAGCGCCGCCGAGACCCGCACTTCCGCCCGAAATAGCGCAGCAGCTGCCGAACGGCGCACGCGACATCGCAACCGCTCCGAAGGTCGGGCCGACCATCAGCCTCGACCGCAAGCATTTGGACACGATGAAGCGGCGGAAAGCGGACCTCGAGCTTGCGGAGAACCAGCTTTTAACGCTTACCGAGAACACGAACGGCACGATGATCATTCCGACCACGAAGGAAGAAATGGTCGAGAAGACAGCTGCGGTTGTACGGATCATCGACGGCGGCTACGTGCTGACTTACCAGCCGAAGGTGTCGTTCGCCCAAAAGCTGGGCGAACGTAATATAACGGTCACCTCAAAACGCCCGGGCCTCGTAGTCGAAGCGAAGCGAAAGCTGATCGTAAAACCTGAACGATAATTTTGTTTGCCTGATAATGTTGCCCCAAGAGCTTTGAAAACGTCCTAATGCCCCAAATATCCAAGAGAGCAATTTGATGGTGTGTGAACTTGACTTGTTTTTGAATTAGAATTATTCTAACTCTAGTTCGAAAGTGGCCAACTTAGAATTGTGTCCGCCTGCGGGCACTCAAGGAATTAAGAAAGTGGAAGACAAAGCAATATCTGCATTGGGGTTGACGCGGCAGCGTGAGGTCGTCCTGCGGACGATCCGCGAGGCGGACGCTCACCTGACAGCGAACGAAGTTTTTGCGGCGGCGAAAGAAATGCTGCCATCGATCAGCTTTGCGACGGTCTATAACAGCCTGCGGTATTTGAAAGAAGCGGGCCATATCGCGGAGATCCAGTTCGGCAACGGTGCGAGCCGTTTCGACAAGATGACGCACCGCCACGACCATGCGATCTGCACAGTTTGCGGCAAGCTGGTCGATATTGAAATGGAACATCCGGCCGACCTCGTAAAGCAGGCCGCGAAGAATTCGCGGTTCAAGCCGGAATCTTTGGAGTTTACGTTAAGGGGACTTTGCCCCGATTGCGCAAGCAATAATTAAAAAGATCGCAACAGGGACGCGGCTGAGCGTTTGAGAGAACTCTCGTTACCTAAGGTTCTCCGCGTCCCGTGCGGTTTAGATCATAAATAATCACAGAACAAGGAGTTACACAAATAAATGTCAACAGCTACTGGTACTGCATTAGAGAACACTGTCACTCTCGCCAAGGTCGGCCAGCCCGCACCGGATTTCAACATGCCCTCGACCAAGAACATCGAAACCCTTGCCGAGAACGTCAAGCTTTCTGATTACAAGGGCAAATGGTTGATTCTTTTGTTCTACCCGCTCGACTTCACTTTCGTGTGCCCGACCGAGCTGATCCACTTCTCGGACCGCCTCGAAGAATTCCAGGGCGTCGGCGCTGAAGTTCTGGGTATCTCGACCGACTCGGTCCACTCGCACCGTGCATGGCTCAAGACGCCGCAGGACAAGAACGGCATCGAGGGCGTTAAGTACCCGATCGCTTCGGACATCGGCGGCAAGCTCGCACGTGCGTACAACATCCTTGTTGAAGAGAATAACGTCGCCCTTCGCGGCCTCTTCATCATCAATCCGGAAGGCGTTCTTCAGTACTCGGTCGTTCACGACCTGAACATCGGACGTTCGGTCGATGAGACGCTTCGCGTGCTGCAGGGCCTGCAGACCGGCGGCCTGTGTGCGGCAGACTGGAAGCCGGGCCAGGAAAACCTGAAGGTATAACCGGTTTCACAAGCTTGGGGCGGACGCAGGTCCGCCCCTCGAATTTTGATAATTGAATCCCGGTGGCATTCGGTTGTAAGCTAGTCGTAGGCAGCTTTTTAGCCGAAAGAGTTCTTGATAATCAAATAGGAGACGACTCTATGTTAAACATTGGAGATCAGGCTCCGGATTTCGAACTGCCGAACCACCTGGACAAAGAAAACAAGGTGCGGCTTTCGGATTTCCGGGGCAAGAAGAACGTGGTCATCGCGTTCTACCCACTCGACTGGACGCCCGTTTGAACGGTGCAAATGCCGTCCTACGAAGCAGATACAGAACGCTTCGAAGGATATGATGCCCAGGTTCTGGGCATTTCAGTCGACAGTATTCCATCGCACGTCGCATGGGCGAAATCGCTCGGCGGTATCAATTATCCGCTGCTAGCCGATTTTCACCCGAAAGGAGAGGTCGCCAAAAGCTACGGAGCATGGCGCGAGGCAGACGGTATTACCGAACGTGCCCTCTTCATCGTGGACAAGGAAGGCAAGATCGCCTATATCGATATCCACGACATCTCAGACCAGCCGGACAACGAAGAATTGTTCGATGTTCTGAGAAAGTTGTAGCGACAGCAGTTTTTGGAATAAGGCCGCAGAAAAGTCAGGGACATCGCGGAAGATGCTCCGACCGGATCTGCGGCCTTTTTGTATGGTTTTGAAATGGCAAACTTATCCAGAAAATGCGTTCCATTCACGCCGTTCGAAGGCGATCTTTCGAATGCAACCGTCGCGATCGTGACTGCGGCAGGCGTGCACCGGAAAGACCAAGAGCCATTCAACACGGCCGATGAGCTCGGCGACCTAACGTATCGCGTGATGGGCGAAGATGTTTCTTCGGCCGACCTGATGGTGACGCACCATCACTACGACCATGCGGACGCCGACCAGGATATCAATGTCGTCTTCCCGATCGACGTGTTGAACGATCTGGTCGAGGAAGGCTTTATCGGCGGCGTTGCCAGAAAGCACGTCGGGTTCATGGGCTACACAATGCGGCTCAAGGACATGTATGACCAGACGGCACCGGCGATCGCGTCGGAAATAGACAAGGGTTCGCGGGCGGACATCGTACTGCTGACCGGCGGCTGACCGAACGTTTGCCACCGCACGGTCGTCGCGGTACAGAGAGAGATCGAGATGCTTGGAATTCCGACGGTGCTGGTCACGGTCAGCCCGCAGGTCTCAGCACAGATGAGGCCGCCGCGTGCGATCTACCCGAACGGGTTTAAGATCGGAAATTCACTGGGCAAACCGGGAATGCGTTCGCTGCAGCGGCAGATCGTAAAAGATGCGCTTTATCAGTTGACCCAAAATACTCGCCCCGGCGAAGTGGTCACGATGGAATATCCGGAATATGGTGAGTATCACGAACCGGTCAGCGTAGGAAAGAAATAAAAGATCAATCAATACAAGGGGATTTATAACATCATGCCAATGAGAATAGGAGACGCGATGCCGTCGCTCGAAGGTGCAACGACCTGGTTCAACGGCTCGCAAGAGGAAACAGAAGCTAGGATAAAAGGAAAACCGACGCTCGTGCATTTCTGGGCGGTGTCATGCGGGATCTGTAAAGACAAGATGCCGCAGTTGAACGAGATAAAGAAGAAGTACGGTGCAATGGGTCTTGAGACGATTGCGGTCCATATGCCGCGATACGAGGCCGACACAGACCTCGATACCGTAAACCAGGCGATCGGCGATAACAAGATCGAAGAGGTCTGCGCCGTCGACAGCCTGCACAAGTTGAAAGACGCGTTTCTTAATGAGCAGGGCTGGGTCCCGGTTTACTATCTTTTCGACGCGGAAGGAAAGCTGAAGACGCGTGCCGCCGGCGAGTTCGGTATCGGCGTCCTGCAGACGGCACTCGACAAGATGTTCGCTTCGCAAGCCGCTGAAGCTCAAGCTTGACCCGTAACGAGTCGAGCGGTACGCAACAAAAGGCAGCTTAGAAATAAGCTGCCTTTTTCGTTTCTATAATCAAACCCGGGCCGTCAAATATTCCCCGAAAAGATCTCCCAGAAGATGGCGCCGATGATGTAGATGCTTATCAGTATCGAAGCGACGAGCAACAGGATGAGAAGGCCGATGATCGCAAACACGAATAGATAATCGGACGTCGTGCCCTTTCGACCGGTCGCCCGCGTGCGGATCAGGTCCATGTTCTGCTTGTTCGACTTCCAAAAGAAATCGAACGCATCGCCGATGAACGGAACGGTGCCAACAACGTAATCGAGGCCGATGTTGAACGCCATGCGGAGGAGCGTAATCTTAGGCACGCCGTACCGGACCCCTGCGAGCAGAATGTAAAACGAAGCGAACGAGGTAAGCGTGTCGCCGACGTTCGGCACCAAACCGATCAGTGAATCAAGCCCGAACCGCCAGCCGGTTCCGGGAATGCGAAACAGCCCGTCAAGATAATGCGCGAGATTATCGAGACCCTCTTCAACCTCAACCTGCCGGCGTGCTAGTTTCGAATCATTCATAGGAGTATCTGCCACAGAGACCACAGATTTCACAGAGAGATTCTCTTTACACCGCAACCGCAACACCAATAACTTGTGAATCAGTACGTCACTCGTCTCAGCGATCTCCGTGCTCTCTGTGACTAGCGGTTCTCAGTTATGCGAACGGTCAGGATCTTGTCGCCTCGAACTATCTTATCTACGACAGCCATGTCCTTTTCGTTCACTTGGCCGAAGACGGTGTAGCCGCCGTCCAGGTGCGGTTGCGGCGAGTGGGTTACGAACCACTGTGAGCCGCCGGTGTCTTTACCGCTCAGGGCCATGCCGACCGCTCCGCGGCCGTAATCGACCATGTTTATCTCGCAGCGGATCGACCAACCGGGGCCGCCGTTTCCGTCGCCGCGAGCGTCGCCGTCCTGCATCACGAAATTCGGCACGACTCGGTGGACCTCAAGCCCGTCAAAGTATTTCGCATTCGCAAGCTTTACGAAATTATCTACAGTCAGCGGCGAGTCTTCCGGCAAAAGGTCGATCGTGAAATTTCCCTTCTGCGTTGTGAGGACGGCCTTGACCGTTCCGTTCTTCCGCGAGGCGGCACGACGATAATCGGCATCGGTATTGAGAACCTGGCCGATCTTCGTTCCCCTGCCGGCGTGCGGCTTTACGCGGAGGAGATGAGCTTTATCGATATTTTTCAAGATTGGAGTAAGCTCGACGCCTTTGAATGATTCGTCGTTCATCATCTCGTGAACTCGCCGGCGAACAAGATGATCCAAAGAACCGGCACCGAGTTCCATCGCGGGAACTGCCGCTTTCTTGTCGAGCTTGAAAAGGGCTTCGAGCGTGGCGAGCACCGCGTCGTTGTACTCACGATCGTTGAAGATCGCGTATTCCATCGCCTTGTTCAGCGCGTCAAGGTTCTCTTTCGACGCAGGCTGATCGCCCAGCAGCGACGCGGACGTCGCACGGATGAAGGTGTCTTTGTTCTTTAAGCCGTCGCGCAGAACAGCGTCGAGATCCTCGGTTTTGAACTTCGCGTATGCCGACAGCAATTCGGGGCCGGCAAGCATCAATTCGCCCTCATTTGAGGGATCTGCCGTGGCGTAAGCACGGGCGAGCGGGCCGACAACTGCCGGGCCCTGCGCTTTGAAAGCTTTGCCTTCTTCGTCGGTCGGTTCGAGCGAGGCCACTTCGCCGATCAGCTGAGCGAGCGTGCTATATTGCCGCCAACTCGTTAGCTCCTGTCCTCCGCCGTCACCGCGTCCCGGAGCGATGCGGAGGCGGGCGATGTAAACCTCCGGCGTGCGGCCTTTATCTAGCTTGCCGTATTCGCGAAAAAGATTTACGGCCCGCTCGTTCCGGGTATTTGCCAGGAGACGGCCAAGCGTAACGGCGACCTCGGCGAATTCGCTGTTCTCGCTTGGTATCACGTCGGCTTTATGGGAGGCCTTGTAAAGAGCAAAGATCTTTTCGGCGCGCGACAGCAGCGGCTCAGCCGCTTTCGCGTCTTTTAGAGATGCGAGCGAGCGGACTGCGGAAACCCGAACGCGCTGATCGGTGTCATCGGTTGCGGCCTTCAGAAGAATTTCGAGAGCTTCTTTATCTTCGGCGGCACCTAATGCTCGAGCGGCGTTGGCGCGAGCGACGGGGTCCGGATCAGAGGCGAGCATCGCCCGCAATTCTTCGTTGGCATTCTTCGCCCGGAGACGCGCGAGTGTGTTCGCTGCGTCGGCCCGAACGCGAGCGTCAAGGTTTACAAGAAACTTTGCGACCGTCTCGGCCGCGCCTTCGGGCCGCGCACGAAGAGCTGCAGTTAGGGCGAGCAGTACCGTCTCTTTATCCTGCTTCGCCTTTTTGAGATCCTCTGCTTCGAGTGTGAACACGATTGCCTGACCGAGGTCTTTTGCCTTTGCATGCTTCACATTCGCCGCGGCGATCTTACCGGCGGCTTCAGCGAGGCGGCCGCGGACGTTTGCCTTCGCGGCGTTCGGCATCATGGCTTTGCCGGTTTCGCCGATCAACCGCAGGATCGCGTCGGCGGCATCGATCGATTCGATCTCGCCAAGAGCGAATGCCGCCATCTCAAGCACCTTTTCTGATCGATCGGACGCAAGGAGCCTGACTAACGAAGGAACCGCTGCGGCATCGCCAATACGCCCCGCAGCAAGCGCCGCACGGACACGCACGGCCTCGCTCGGGTCCTTAAGCAAGCCTTCAAGAACCGTATCGAAACGCCGTTCGTCTTCCGCCTTCAGAATGCGGACCTGGGTTTCGAGAGGAACGCCTGTCGCGCGACGTTGGGCGTCCGTCGATGTTATGGCCGTGAGAGCGACGTATATGACAAAAGTAAGTGTGAATAGCGGTTTCATCATTGCGGGTCTGAGTTGTTCCTGGAGAGCGGTATGCCAAGATGCGGCGACTGCCTATTCGGCTTCGATTATTTCAAAGGTCGTAGTGATCTCCGCGGTCGGGCGGACGGTCGCGGCGACCGAACAATATTTCGTGTCGGATAGTTCGATCGCCTGCGCGACTGCGTTCTCCAAAATGCCGCGTCCGCGCACGATATGGTGGACGTTGAACGCGGTATACTTCCTTGGATGCTCCTCTGCCCGCGTGCCGGTTACCTCGACCAAATATTCCGTCACGTCCTGACGTTTCTTTTGCAGGATGGAGATAACATCCGCGGCCGTGCATGCCGCCACCGAAACGAGCAGCATCTCCATCGGCGTCGGTGCCGATTTCCTATCCCCTTTTGTATCAATGGCAAAGGCATGCCCGCTCGGGCTGGTGCCGACAAACATCTCGTCGCCTGCAAATTTAACGGTTGCTTTATAAGCCGATTGTTCCATGACAATTTCCCTTCTGTTTTCGCGTGAATGTACGGAAAGTTTAACACAAAGCACTGTAGGCAAAGGAGATTTGCGGGGGACCGAACAACGTTTGGTATGTAAAATGCTTCTTACGTGGTGCGGCCCGTTCGGCCGTTTTCGGTGATGGTTTTGGGAGAGTTTAATATGCATCGCATTTATCGTGGGATTTCATTGTTTGCGGCCGTGTTTTCGCTTGTTTTGGCTTCATCCGGGGTTGCGTCGGCTCAGCGGGTCAACACTCGTGAGGTGAGGGACACGCTCCGAAGCCTTAATACGAAAGTAGACGATTTCGAGTACACACTTCGGTTTCAGCTGCGTGGAACTTCTGCCAGTAGGCAGGATATCGAAGATGCCACCGCGAGCACCTCGAACCTAAAGGACAAGATCGCCGCATTCGAGTCGAATTTGGGACTTCGCCGAGAGAATCGGAACGACGTTCAGGAGATCGTCACGGCGGCGAACGACGTCAAGGGCTTTTTGCGGGCAAACCCGCAAAGCCGGCGCATTGAATCGACCTGGACGGACATTGAGCGGTTGATCGACCGGCTTGCGGCCAACTACGGCGTAACGCCCGATTGGACGGGCCGAATTTCGAACGTCTCCGGAAATGTTAGCGACAATGACTATGACAGACCGCAGCCCGTTTATTCCGGCCCCGTGTCGGAACTGACCGGCACCTATCGGCTTGACGCCGGCCGCAGCGAGAAGGTGGACGAGATAATTTCCGCCCTCGGCGTCGACGCGTCGCAGCAACAGGACCTCGAGTCAAAACTATCAGCACCGAATGAGATCGCGCTTAGTGTTCGCGGCAGCAACGTGACTATCGCGTCTTCCACGAGCGGGCCGACGAGCTTTGTTGCGAACGGTCGCGAGACCACCGAGAACGTCGACGGCCGGACCATCCGCGTCCGGGCAACGCTCGCCAACGGCGAACTGACCCTTTCAAGCCTCGGCGGCGAGAGCGATTATACGGTGATATTTTCATCGGAGAACGGCGGCCGCGGGCTGAAGGTCACCCGCCGGATCACGACCGAGTATTTGGATGAAACGGTGTTCGCGGAAAGCGTTTACAGCCGTACGGACAATGTCGCGGGTCTCGGCATCAACGAGAGTAACAATGCTTCTGACAACACAGACTACCGTGACAATACGGGCGGCGGATATTCGAGCAGCGACGCGAATGACCGCACCGGATCGAATAGCCCGAACCCGACGCTTAGCCAGCCGCGTATCGGTGAATACCTGGTGCCGAACGGCACAGTTATTATCGGCCTGCTCGATAACGAGATCAACACAAAGGTCTCGCAAAACAACGACCGGTTCAAGATGACGGTCCAGTCTCCGATGGAGTTCCGCGGTGCCGTCATTGAGGGCTACATCACCGGCGTCGGGCGATCGGGCCAGGTTTCGGGACGGTCGAATGTGACCTTTAACTTTGAACGCATAACGCTGCGTGACGGCAAGACATATGACTTTGCAGGCAATCTGAAGGCGATCAAAGACGAGGCGGGTAAGGACGTTAAGATCGACGCCGAAGGAACCGCCAAGGGTGACAGCCAGACAAAGGAAACCGCGAAACGCGGCGGCATCGGTGCCGGCCTTGGTGCCGTGATCGGGGCGATCGCGGGCGGTGGCAAGGGAGCGGTGCTTGGGGCGATCATCGGCGGCGGTGCCGGTGCGGGTTCGGTCGCGATAATGGGCCGTGACGACGTACGCCTGATGCCGGGGGCGACCCTGACCGTTGAGAGCTCATCGCCGATCCGGCCCGGTGACCGGCCGAATGAGGACCGGTAAAGTAATTTAACTGCACGAATCAAATGAGACGGTCCTGCGCCGTCTCTTTTTTTATCGTCGTACTGCGGTAGAATTGGAGCCGCAGTCAGTCTCAGCTACGTCATATGGAGTTCATCGTTCGCGGGCAGCGGATCCCGTCGCTTCTACAACTTTTTGCTATATCGTTCGCGATGCTGGTTTCCGCATCTGTTGCGGCCGCACAATCTGAAACAGTAAAGCAGCTGAATGCGGCAGTCGAGCAAATGAACCTCAGGTTTGAAGGCCTGACGGCAGAGGTCGATCGCGGATCGGCGACGGTAGCGACGGTTCGTTCTCTGGACGAGATCGTGGCGTTTCGCGAGCGGTGGTGGGCACCGGGCGGCACGGCCGAAACGCAAATGGGCGTCTATCCCGGCGGCAGCATCCGTGACGCGTACGAGCTGAGGGCACGCGCCAAGTTGCTGTTGAACGACCATAGCGGTGCCTTGGCCGATTTTGCGAAGGTCCTCACCACAAGCGACCCGGGCGAGGGGCCGCTCGCAAGCCGCAACTTTGAAAAGCTTTTCGCACACATTGATTCGCATAAGACGCTGGCCGAACGAATGACGGATATCGACGCCGTTATCAAGCGAGCTCCGGGAGTTGGCCGGCTGTTCTTAAAACGGGCCGGATTTCATGACGACACAACCGGCTCTTACTGGGACAAGACGGCCGCAGATCTCGAGACCGCTTTGCGTCTTTCCCCTCAAGAGGCCGACATATACGAGGCCGCACTCGACGTCTATTTTCAACTTCAACAAGGCGACAAGGCACTCGCTGTTTTGAACAAAGCAGTTCGCGAACTACCGCTGAACTTTCGGTTCCATCGCATCAGGGCCGATGTTTTACGCGGCCCGCAGGTGAATGACGCGTATACGGTAGAAGGCCTTGAACGCCTAACCAAGGCTATCGATGAATGCTCTTGTAAACGGTCGAATCTGTACTACTATTATCGGGAACGTGCCTCGGTTAATTTTGACCTGAAGCGTTATGACGCCGCTATCGCAGACGCGACGAAAGCGATCGATATCGCAGACGCGATGAGCGGCGGAAAGCCAGCGACGCCGTTCGACGACCCGGATGACTGGACCCAAACGGTCCATCCGTATTTCTACCGTGCAGAATCTTTCATTGCTAAAGGGTTGTATAAAGAGGCATTGCCTGACCTGGACATTCTCGTGCGGGTAAACGGCTGGGGCGGCGACTTTGAACGGCGTGGCGAGATTCGCTGCAAGCTTCGCGATGTGGCCGGCCCAAAAGAGGATGAAGCGGCCGCGTTAAAGGACGGGATCGAGGTTAAGAATCCTTGTAAATGATCCCGGAAATTGAGCTGCATGCACGGGTTCCAAATAACCGAAGACATTGAACAGTACCGCGACCGTAAATGGCGGCGTGAGGATGAGTTGCGTGTCGAACGCGTTGAGGAGGTCGAGGCGATGGTCGAGGATCTGGGGTTCTGCCTGGGAATGACCGACTCGCGCAAGAAGATGCCTTCGGTTTACACCGCCGTCTGCGGACGCCGCGACGCACATATGCCGCGAAACGTGCAGAAAGACCCGGAGGCGAGTCTCGCCTGGGTGTTAAAGGACGAGACGGTCGCCCGCGGACGAGTTTATTACGGCAAGGTATGGAAGGGACATTCGATGTTTCTCGCAAAAAGGATGATCCCGGCGTTCAACGTAATTTGGGGATGCACGAAGAGCGAGGAGGCCAGTTTGTTGTCGGAGAACGCCCGCCGCGTCCTGAAAGTTCTTCGAAAAGAATGGGAGATGGCGACCGCCGATCTTCGCGACGCGACCGGCCTCGACCGTACTTCGCTCACAAAGGCGGTTGACGAACTACAAAAGAGGATGAAGGTGATCCCGCAGGAAGTGCTCTACGTGCCGAAGTTCACCTACATCTGGACGCTTGCCGAAGCACGCTTTCCTGCCGAGATGAAAGTGAAGTTGAAGTACGAGGACGCGGTTCGCGAGATCGCGCGTGCCTATTTGTCGTTAGCGGGTCTGACGCTTCGCGGCGAGCTTTCAAGCCGGTTCGGGTTCCGCCGGCCCGTGTCGGGGCAGGCGAATGCGGAACTGGTCAATGAGGGCTTTGCCGAACGTCTCGACACCGGGATCTATCGCCTCGTCACGAACCAATTTCCGAATTAGAAACAAAGAGTTTATTCTTTGCGTATTACCCTAACCTCTCCGGAAAAACCTAATTAGGAGCCTTTTTGATGTTTCGACAAAAGAATTTTGTTTTGCTTGTAATGGCCGCGTTGCTGCTGCCGGGCTTTGCGATCGCGCAGGCGCCCGATGCCGCAGCTATTTCCAAGATCAAAGACGAAGGTATGACCCGTTCGCAAGCGCTTGCGACGATCCGCTATCTGACGGACGTGATCGGCCCGCGTTTGACGAATTCACCCGCGCAGCGTCGCGCGAACAATTGGACCAAGGAACAGCTCGAGAAATGGGGCATGAAGAATGCCGCCGTTGACCCGTGGGGCGAGTTCGGCCGCGGATGGGAGCTCGAGCGTTTCACCGCATCGGTCGAGATGCCCGAAGGAACTATCCCGTTCCGTGCGTACCCGAAAGCCTGGTCGCCTTCGACCAACGGACCGCTTACAGGAACGGTCGTTTACGTTGACGCTGCCGATGAAGCCGGCCTTGAGAAATACAAGGGCAAGCTGAAGGGTGCGATCATCTTCACGCAATCAGAACGCGAGATCAAGCCGGGTTTCCAGGCGATCGCGACACGGAACTCGGATGAAGACCTGGCGAAAATGGAAAGCGCGAAACCGCAAGCGCCTGCACAGCGGCCGCAGCCGAATCAGCAAGCTATGGCTGAAATGCGTTTCAACCAACGAAAGACGCGATTTTATTACGAAGAAGGCGCAGCGATGCTCGTGGATGCGGGCGGCGGTGTTGATGCAGGTACGATTCGCGTAATGGGTGCGAGCCTTCCGCCGGCAGCCGCTCCGGCAGGCGGAAACCCGTTCGCAGGCGGCGTCAGGGTTTATTCGAAGAATGCACCGGCAACGATCCCGCAGGTCGTAGCGGAGGCAGAACTTTACAACCGCGTGCTCCGAATGGTGAAGCAGGGCATTCCCGTTAAGATGACCGTCGACCTGGCCACCAAGTTCTACGACGATGACACGCAGGGCTACAACACAATCGCCGAGATTCCCGGAACCGACCTCAAGGATGAGGTCGTGATGATCGGTGCCCACCTCGATTCATGGCATGCCGGAACGGGTGCTACCGACAACGGTGCCGGCGTGACGGTCGTGATGGAAGCGATGCGCATTCTCGCCGCTTCAGGCCTGAAGCCGCGACGTACGATCCGTGTCGGGTTGTGGACCGGCGAGGAACAGGGCCTGCTCGGCTCGCGCGGTTACGTTGCAAAGTACCTTGCCACGCTTGGCGACGGTTCGGACGCAGCGGCATTCGGCGGCGGCCCGCGAAAGATCACGCCTAAACCGGCACACGACAAGTTCGCGGCCTACTACAACCTGGACAACGGAACCGGCCAGATCCGCGGTATCTACATGCAGGGCAATGAAGCTCTGCGGCCCATATTCAAGAGCTGGCTTGAGCCGTTCGGTGAGTGGAGTGCCTCGACCGTGACCGTCAACAACACTAGCGGCACGGACCATCTGGCGTTCGACGCTGTCGGGCTTCCGGGATTCCAGTTCATTCAGGACCCGGTCGAGTATTTCGGCAGGACCTGGCACACGACCCAGGACGTAGCCGACCGGATCCTCGAAGAAGACCTCAAGCGTTCCGCAGTGATCATGGCAACGTTTGCATTTAACTCGGCGATGACCGACCAGAAGCTGCCCCGAAAGAGCCAGCAGACGGCGCAGATCTTCCCGGGCCTGCAGCAGTTGCGTGCCGTGATGGACGAAGTTGCTTTCCGCGAGTCCGGCTACGGCTTCTCGATCTGCGGCGGCGAACTGCACCACGACGAGATCCCGCACGGCTTCCCGGCATTCCTGACCGTGATGAAGCGCGACGATATTCACGCGGCTGAATAGAGTTCAGAAAGCACAGAAAAGAGCGGAATACTCAAATGAGTGTTCCGCTCTTTTTGTTTTCTTGGCTCCGAGTAACTGGTGCTACACGTACCAGATCAATACTTCATTAGTTCCTGCACCGCCTTTTCGACGTCTTCCGACTGCGGCAGAATGAAGTCCTCGACCTGTGGAGCGTAGGCGACGAAGGTGTCGGTCGCGCCGACGCGTTTTACCGGGGCGTCGAGGTATTCGAAAAGCTCGTCCGAGATACGTGCAGCGATCTCGGCACCGTAGCCGTAAGAGAGCGGGTCTTCGTGGGCGACGATCACGCGGCTGGTCTTTTTGACCGATTCAACGATCGCGTCCCAATCGTAAGGAACCAGCGTGCGGAGGTCGATCACCTCTGCGGAGATTCCCTGCTGCTCAAGCTTCTTGGCCGCCTGATTCGAACGCTCGACCAGTGCACCGAAGGTAACGATCGTTACGTCATTGCCCTCGCGGACGGTCTTCGCCTTGCCGAACGGGATCAGAAATTCGTTCGAGGGATACTGCGACTTGTTATAGACCTGGCGGTAAAGGTGCTTGTGTTCGAGGAACAGCACCGGGTCGTCACAGCGGATGGCCGTGCGGAGCAGGCCGTTCGCATCAAGTGCGTTCGACGGGTAAACGATCCTGAGTCCCGGCGTGTGAGCGAACAGCGTTGTGCCGGACTGCGAGTGATAGACCGCTCCGCCCTTAAGATAACCGCCGACCGGAACGCGAATGACCATCGGGCATTTCGTGTCGCCGTCCGAGCGCCAACGCGTCACCGCAACCTCGTTTCGGATCTGCATCATCGCCGGGAAAATGTAGTCAAAGAACTGGATCTCAACGACCGGTTTCAAGCCGCGGATGGCCATACCGACCGCACGGCCAACGATGTTTGCCTCTGCGAGCGGCGAATTGAAAACGCGGGCTGAACCGTATTTACGCTGAAGATTTGCCGTAACCTTGAAAACGCCGCCCTTGCCTTTCACCTGCTCGAGATATTCCTCGCGCGAGCAATCGGCAACGTCTTCGCCAAAGACAACGATCCGCGAGTCGCGCTCCATCTCTTCGTGCATGCAGCGGTTAATAAGGTCGACCATCGTGCCGGCGTTGCCCGAAAGCTCAGCACCCTCTTCAGTATCGAAAAGCTGGCGATCGGTCGGGTCGACATCCGGGGAAAAGACGTTCCTGTATGCGGATTCCGGTGCCGGCTGCGGGGTCTCAATGGCGATATCAGCGGCCTTATTTACCTCGGCGTCGATCTCTTTGCGGATCGCCTCAAGCTCTTCGGAGGTCGCGAGGCCTTCATTCATCAGAAACTCGGCCCAGGTCTTGATCGGGTCGATCGCGGCATCGGCGTCGCGTTCAGCGTCCGGGCGATAGAGCTTTTCATCGTCCGAAAGCGAGTGCGAATAGGGACGAATTACTTTTGAATGGACAAACGCGGGGCCTTTACGGGCACGGCAGTATTCGACCGCGTTGCGGAAGACCTCATACGAAGCGAGCGGGTCGGTGCCGTCAACCTTCTGGATGAACAGGCCCGGGAAACCCTCAACAAGCTTTGAGATATCGCCGCCCGCGGTGCCGACCTCGACCGGCGTCGAGATGGCGTAGCCGTTGTCCTCTACGTGAAAAATGACGGGCAGCTTAAGGTTGCAGGCGGTGTTCAGCGCTTCCCACCATTCGCCTTCGCTGGTCGTCCCATCGCCGACCGACATGTATACGACGTCGTCTTTCTGATAGCCGACGATCTTGTCCTGAAGTTCTTTGAGCAGGGTCGCACGATGGCTTGCCTCGGCCGCGCCGACGGCGTGAAGAGCCTGCGTTCCGGTGCAGGACGACTGCGAAGGAACATTGAGGTCCTTATGTCCCCAGTGCGACGGCATCTGGCGTCCGTGCGAGTTCGGGTCCTTTTCGGCACCGACCGCGGACCAGAGCATTTCCTGTGCGGTCATGCCGAGGCCGAGCATCAGGGCCCGGTCACGATAGTAAGGGAAGAACCAGTCATACGCCGGCTTCATCGCAAGAGCGGCGGCGGCAAGGACGGCCTCGTGGCCGGCACCCGAGATCTGGAAGAAGATCTTGTTTTGTCCCTTGAGCTGGATCTCTTTGTCGTCGATCCGGCGGGACTTGTACATCGTCTCGTAGATGCCGATAAGCGTCTCAGGCGAGAGGCCATGATACTTGTCCTCAAGCTTTCCGGCTGCTTTTTTGGTGGCTGGGGTCGCCGGTTCCGCTGCGGTCACCTTCGCGGATTTCGGTGCCACTTTCTTTTCGATGAAGCCGTCGCCGACAGTTTCTTTAGCGGCCACGACCTTTTTTCCATTTCCTGCTTTGTTAGACGCTTTTGCTTTGATCTTCTTGGCGGATGTAGACATCAAAATAAACCCTTACAATAAAAATTTCTAATAGATGAGTAACTAAAAAGGATATCAAATAGCGGTGATTCGGGCAATTTGGGTGTGGGCCTGGCGGACGCCGGCTGCGCGTACCGACGGGAAAAGATCGACGCAGGAACGCATGAAGCGGCAAATGTCGAACAGGCTTTCCAGTTCAACATTTGCCGCTCGGTTGTCCGGAGTTTGATCAGCTACCGGCTCTTGCGTCGCATCGCACGCGAGAGAGCGGCCGAGGGCCGGTGCTCATAAGCATAATAAGCATTTTCGAGCACCGACATCAGGGTCTTGTCAGCTTCGGCATAGCGTCCGCGGTCGATGTGCTCAGTCGCTTCTTTCCGAGCCATTCAACGACGTCGCTGCTTCGACGACATCGTTGAATCGCTCTACTGCGCTCTCAAGATCCAGTCCTTCGGGTCGATCTCGGGTACGGCACCGCCAGGGTTGAACGAACCGCGGCCGCCTTTCATTTCGACGCGTTGGGTTTTGCCGTTGATCTCAACCTCAACGGGCATTGGGAACGGCATTTTGTTCGGCGTTTCCCAACTGAGCGTTATGCCGTTGCCGACGGTCTCCGCGACAAGCCGCGGAAGCTTCGGCTGGCGGAGGTACATTTCGAAAAACCAGTCGAGGTCCATCTTAGATTCCTCTTCGGCGATCTTCAGGAAATCGTCCGTATCGACGAGCCGGGTTTGGCGGCCGTCAGTCCAGTTCTCCATCGCCTGCCGCGGGTAGGCCATCCGTTTGAGTGCTCGGAAAAAGGCTGCATCGCCGATCAGGTATCGCAGCGTGTGGAGAACGACGGCTCCCTTGCCGTAAATGTCGCCGTCGCTGTTTATATAATCCGGGCCGGCGAGGTACACCTGATAGGCGAACTTCGGCTCACGCGGTGCAACAGGCTGCATGTTCCGCGTGCGTTTTGCACGCTGACGCATCGATTCGAAATAAGCGTCCTTTTTGCCGATGTGCTCGAGATATAGCGTATCCATAAAGGACTGGAAACCTTCGTGGATCCAGAAATCTTTCCAGTCGCGAGCCGTCACGAGATTTGCCCACCATTCGTGCCCGAGTTCGTGCAGCATCAGCCAGTCAAAGCCGTATTCGTTGTATTTGAACTTGTTGCCGTAAGCGATAAGTGTCGAGTGCTCCATGCCGAGGTGCGGCGTTTCGACAATGCCGAGCTTTTGCGAACGGAACGGGAACGGGCCGTTGTACTTCTCAAAGAACTGGACGTATTTTTTGGTCTCGGCGATCAGCTTTGCACCCTGATCGTAATTCTCCGGCAGGATGTAGAAGACGATCGGGATGGTTTCGCCGGTAATGCTCCGCATCGAGTCTTCGATCGTGCGGTAGGGAGCGGCGTTGAAGACGATCGAGTAATTAGGTATCGGGTTCGTCATCAGCCAGTTGTAGGTGGTCGTGCCGTCGGCGTTCTTGGTCGAGCCCTCGAACTTGCCCGGGCCGGCCGCAACGAGCGGGTCGGGAACCGTGATGTGCATCGCGACGCGGTCTGCCTTGTCCGACGGATGGTCCTTGACCGGGAAATATAGGTCGGCGCCGTCGTTTTGCAGTGCGACCGAGACCCAATCGGCACCGGCGGGCGTTTTCTCCCACATAAAGCCGCCAACCCATGGCGGACGCGGAGCCTTACGCGGTTTGCCGGAATAGGTGATGATGGTCTCAAAGCCCTCGCCGGCAGCTTTCATTTTTGGGAAATAGATCCAGACCTTTCCGTCCTTGTGCTCATAGCGAAGCCCGCCTTGGCGGTCTTTCTCGCCTGATTCACCAAATACACGTTCGATCTTGAACGGCGAATCGAGATTCAGCACGATGCGGTCGGTCGGCCGCACGACCTTGGCCGTCATGACGGTCGTGCCCGAGATCCATTGTGACTTGGGATCGACGCGGACTGTAACATCGTACGACGTGACATCATACGCCGCCTGCTCCGGCATCAGCGGCCCGCCAGTCTCGGTCGGTCGAACGCCGAGCTCACGCTGGGCGTATGCGGCAAAAGATACGGAAAGTATTAGCGAGAGGACTATGAGTGCTTTCTTCATCTGTGACTCCTGGGTTGAACCTTTACTGAAAAACACTTTACACCCGAAACGCTTTTGCGGAAAATCGTGATGTATGAAGAAGCTTTTCGTGATCGCTTTGCTGCTCGCGGGGACGGTCTATTCTCAGCAGCTGGAAACAAAAGAACCCGCAAAAGCAAATGCGCGTCCGACTCCGACGCCGGCAGCAAAGGCGGAGCCCTTTGACGGTGCTGACGTTAAGACGATGGCGGGCCAATGCGTTACGTTCGATACGGAAGCGGGGCTGATAGTGATGGAAGTGTACCCGGAGCAGGCTCCGGAATCCGTTAGGAACTTCCTCAATATCGTTGCGACCGGATTGCTCGACACGACCGTTTTTGACCGCGTAGTGCCGGGTTTCATCATCCAGGGCGGTAACATCTGGACCCGCGAGGGCGGCGTGAACTACGAGATCGGCACACGTGCCCGGCGGACCATTCCGGATGAGCCGAACAAGATAATGCACGAACGCGGCGTCGTCTCAATGGCTCGTGCCGACGAACCGAATACGGCGACCACGTTCTTCTTTATACTTGCCGGAAGCGGCTCGCACCTCGACGGCAAATTCGCCGCCTTCGGCCGCTTAACAAAAGGCATGGACGTTGTCGATACGATCAACAAGGCCCCGGTAGTTGAAGAAAAGCCCGATAAACCGGTAAGGATAAAGAAGGCGACCGTCTCCGCGTGTGCGGCCTAAGGCATTATCAGCTATCAGTTCTCAGCTTTCAGCTATTCCGAAATAACTGATAGCTGATAGGTGAAAACTGATAACATGTTACTCCCCCAAGTCCAGATCGAGCGTCATCTTGTATTCATTCGCCATTGACGGATGGCCGTGTGCCATTGAGACGTCTATTCCTTTTTTGTAGGTTTCGATGGCTTTTTCGCGCTGGCCCGCGGCGAGGTAGGCCTGGGCGAGTGTGCCGTAGGCGTTGCCTTCGTCGTCGGCTTTTTCTAGGTATTGCTCAAGCACGCGGATGATATCGTCGTGGCGGCCAAGCTTTTCATATTCCTTCGCGAGGCCGAACATCACCATCGTGTTGTCGGGGTCTGCCTCGAGCATCTGCTCGAAAACTTCGATACGGTTAGTCATAAATTAGAAATTATCACGACGAAATCAGCGGTACAACAGCAGGCGTTTTGTGGTTTAATTCCCGTATGCAGCAGACAAAGATCTCAAAGTCGCGTATCTCCCGTAAAGCAGGTTCCTTTACCGAATCGGTCATCCGCGAGATGACCCGCGAGGCGATAAAGCATGGCGCCGTTAACCTCGGCCAGGGCTTTCCGGATTTCGCCGCACCCGAAGACATCAAGCAGAAGGCGATGGAGGCGATCGCCGCGGACCACAACCAGTACGCGATAACGTGGGGCGTGAAGAGCTTTCGCGACGCGATCGCCGAGAAGACGAAATGGTTTCTCGGTCTGGAGATCGACCCCGAACGCGAGATCACGGTCACGTGCGGTTCGACCGAGGGAATGATCGCGGCGATGATGGCGACGGTCGACCCGGGCGAAGAGGTCATCGTATTCGAGCCTTTCTACGAAAACTACGCGCCGGACGCGATATTGTCCGACGCCGTGCCGCGTCACGTGCCGCTGCATAGAAAAGGCGACGGTTTTGAGTTCGACCGCGATGAACTGCGGGCCGCGTTCAACGAACGTACTAAGGCGATCATCATCTGCAACCCGAACAACCCGACGGGCAAGGTCTTCAGCCGCGACGAGCTCGAGTTCATTGCTGATCTCTGCAAGGAGTTTGACGCGTTGTGCTTTACGGACGAGATCTACGAGCACATTGTCTATCACCGCGAGGACGGCACGCGGCCCGAGCACATTACAATGGCGGCGATCGACGGCATGCGTGAGAGGACCGTTGTGGTCAATTCGCTTTCGAAAACCTATTCGGTGACCGGATGGCGTGTCGGTTACTGCATCGCTCCGGCCGATATCACATCCGCGATCCGCAAGGTGCACGATTTTCTCACCGTCGGGGCGGCGAACCCTCTGCAGCACGCCGGGGCGTATGCCTTGAGCCTCCCTGCAGGCTATTACGAGGAACTCCAGCGTGAATATCAGCGAAAGCGCGATTTTATCGTGCCCGTCCTGCAGGACGCGGGCTTCGATTGCGTTGCACCCGAAGGCGCGTACTACGTTATGGCGGACGCGAAGCCGTTCGGCTTCGCAAACGATATCGAGTTCACGAAGCACATGATCCGAGAGGTCGGCGTGGCGGTAATACCGGGCTCATCGTTTTACCACGTCACCGAAGGCGTGCAGATGGTGCGTTTCTGCTTTTGTAAGAAAGACGAAACTCTGGAAGCGGCCGCGGAGAATTTGCAGAAATTAAGGCGAGGATAAACCATGAAGATCACTTCTCTCACGCTTTTCGTATTAACCTTTATCGCAATTTTCCTAATGCCGACGGGGCTGAACGCTCAGAAAGTATTGACCGAGGTAGACCTTAGGATCAACGGCGTCGGCGAGGACAGCGGACACCGCGAAGTGATCGACAAGATCGGCAAGCCTTTGCGTGTAAGAACGGAGAACATTCGCGCGGATCAGGCCTGCTCCGATCAAAACGAACGTCACCGCACGCTCGTCTACGACGGATTGGAGATAGTGCTCCTGAGGATCGGGAAAGGCGAAGAGGGTGTCACTTCGATGAAGGTAACTTCGGGCGATTGGGACGCATCAGGCGTCGGGATCGGCGATTCGATGGATGCCGTTGTCGCACGATTTGGCGAGCCGAGTTCCAGAGAAGTACGCGATGACCGCACGGTTCTTTTTTACGTCACGCCTGGAAATCTTGGCAGCGTGAAATTTGAGTTTGTAGACGGAAAAATCGCGGGTATCTCCATGTCGCAAACACTTTGTTGACCCTTGAGCCTGAGGCAACCAAATCCGCCGCTCGGCGCAACCAAATTGTTACCTGCACCGTGAATTGATCAGAAAATTTATAACCAATTCTGCAAATTTTGGAGGTAAATCTATGGTTCGCAGATCTGTTGCATTTATTTTGTTCGCTGCGGCTGCTTCAGTTGCTGTCATTGGTCAGACACCCGAGGCGAAGCCGGCACCCGTTCCGCCGGCTGCTCCGGCACCGCGTGTAATGGCCTTTTCTTTCGATGGAAATTCAGGCTATCTCGGAGTTCAGACGGTAGATGTTAATTCGCAGAACTACGCATCTTTCGGGCTTTCCGGCGTTCGTGGCGTGGCAGTCGAAAAGGTGATGGACGGCTCGCCTGCAGAGAAGGCCCAACTGCAAAAGGGCGATGTGATCGTCCGTTTTAACGGCGAAGAGGTAACGAGTGCACGAAAGCTGACCCGGATGGTCGGCGAGGTCGCCCCCGATCATCAGGTGACGCTGACGGTCGTCCGCAGCGGTTCTGAACGCGAGGTGCCCGTAACCATTGCAAAGCGGCCGGCACCGGCATTTGGCGAGATGGGTTTCCCGGGCGGGGTCGAGGTGCCCATGCCCGAGATCCCGGAGTTTCGCGGCGAGATGCCGCAGGTACGCGTATGGCCGAGAGCTCCGCGAGGCGAGGGCGGCGATGTGCTGATGTTCCGCCGCGGGTCGCGACGGATCGGCGTGAGCGTCACACCGCTGACGAAACAACTTGCCGACCACTTCGGCGTGAAAGGGGGTGTGATGATCAGCGAGGTCCGCGAAAATTCGCCCGCGGCGAAGGCCGACCTAAAGGCGGGGGATATTATCGTCGAGGTCGACGGGAAGGAAGTCGCGAGCGATGCCGATGTTGTCCGGGCGATCTCTGAAAAGAAAGAGGGCGACGTAACGCTGACCGTTGTCCGCAAGGGCGATCGGAAGACCTTTTCGGTGACGCCGGAAGAATCAAAGGAAGTTTTTGAACACCTGATCGGCCCGGATGGCCCGGTGCCCAGTCGCCCGATGCGGCCGGCACAGCCCGCGCCGCTCAATCAGCTTCTCGATCCATGGTGGATGATAAACTGGCCTTCCAGAAGCGGCGGCCGTGCGATCATCGCCCCGCGGTTTTAATTCTTCCGCGTCTGGCGGACGGTATCTTTGTAAAGCTCGTTGGCCTCGCTGCTGTGGTCGCGGGCTTTTTCCATTAGGTCGCGGTACCGCTCGCTGCGGGTCTCGAATTCCGCCTTTACCTTGTCGCGGTTCTGGGCGTTTTTAGGGTCGTAGTTGTCGCGAAGTATGCGGGCGGCGTGATGATATTGGGCAAACGCCTCAAGCTGTTTTTTGAGCGCTTCTTCTTTTAACCGCAGGTATTCCTTGTACTGATCGTTGATCTGCATTTCCTGCGCTTCGCGGATCTTATCTAGCGCGGTGTTGCCGAGGTTCGTACCCTCGTTGATCAGCTGCACGACCTCGGTCGAGATACGCTTTACCTCGGCTTCGTTGTCGGTCTCAAGCGCGGCTTTCAATTCCTGCCTCTTGTCCTCGTTGCGGTCATAGAGCTCACGGATCTTCTTCAGCTCGGCGTTCCCGTCTTCGACGATCTTGCCTGCCGCAGCCGTCTCATCCGCAGGGCCGAGCAGGCCGCCGCTGCTTGAACTCTTGCAGCCGGCGAGGAAAATCGAGGTACAGAGCACAACAGCCGCAGCGATACCCCTGATGATATTCGAATCCATCGGTATCAATTTACCACAGGCTCGGCTACCGTGACGCCGCGATTTCCACGCCGCCGCCAGATAAAGCCGTCGAGGACGTAATGCGTAAGCTGCGGAACGGCAAGCAGCGGGACAAGCCACATCTTCCATTCGGCCCAGTCCCAGTTCGCGCCGAACAGCCACGTCCGCTCATGCCACACTCCGCGGCTCCAGAAAAGCTCCTCGACGTAAGCAAGTGCCCAGAGCGAAGCGAGAAAGATAAGCCAGTTTTGCGAGAGACCGCGATAGACCGGCCCGGCCGTTTCACGACGCATACGCGCGTACATGTAGATGAGGGCAAAATAAGGGACGCCGTGGATGATCACGTTCGTGACGGTAAAGGCGTAGTCCGAATTGAAGAAGACAATTCCTGCGTACCAGCAGACCGCGGTCGTGGCCACGACGATGTCCTTGCCGATATTCAGGAAGCCTTCGCGGAAGTAGAGATAAATGGATTTGAGGAAGTATGCCGAAAGGGCGGCGACATAAGCGGGAAAAAGCACGCGTTCGACGATCTGCGGCAGCGGGATGAAGTCGTTCGCAATGAACCAATTGAACTCACGCGGGAGCGAGGTCGTCCAGAACGCCAGCGGATAAACGGTCGCGAGATATACTGCCGCGGCATCGACCCACCATGTCCACCTTGCGGTCTCACCGGCCTTTCTTCGGTAGAGTGCGACCCATCCGTATTGCTGGCGAACGAAATGGAACACCGCGATCACCGCCAGCACGCGCCAGAACGTAAGCTCGCCCTCGGAATACAACGCGACGCCGACCGCGTAGCCGAAAACCGGCACCAGTAGGTAAAGCCAGAAGCGGCGTTTGAACTCTTCGGTATCGAAATAGACGCGAAACGAGGTTGACCAGACGTGTGCGACATCGATCAGCAGAACGGCGGTGACCCAGGTCCAGTCAGGCGAGTCTTCGTTCAGGATACCCGCCTGCCAACCGACAGCGAGCAGCAGCACCGAAACGGCCGCGCTGCCAAGGAAAACGCTGAGGTCGATATTCCTCGAGAAAAGCCAGGGTTGTGGTCTTACTGCGTTCTCCACGTATTCGAAAACAAAAACAGGATGCGCGAGAGTAGCGAATTTACGCCATCTTGTCCATCCTGTTTCAACTGTCGGTTTCTTCTATCGGATCAACGTTTTTTACGCGAACGGGCTGCCCTTCGCTTTGCCTCTCGAAGATTGTCAGCACGGACGGCTGATTCGAGCGCGTCGCGTCCCCATTCGTTTATGCTCAACCCGCTGCCGGCGGCTGCGTCGGCAATGCCGGCGTGAAGCTCCGGCGACAAGCGAAAGAGCAATTTACCTGAATAGGTCTTTCGCGCATCGCGGCCTTTCTTGCGGCATTTCTCGACGTATGCCTCGACCGCGTCCTTCATAGACTTTTTCAGCTCTCGAACGCTGGAGCCTTCGAACTTGACGTCGTCTTCGATACCGATGACCCGGCCGCTGAATGTTTCACCATCGGCAGAGAAATCGATCTTCGCCGAGAATCCTTTGTACTTTAAGAGATCGCTCATGATCGTTCTACGATATCAAAGCCTGCTATCGTCATCAAGGCAAAGTCGGGTGATCTATGAAATAACTTCTGCGGCCGCCCGCAAACCGTGATGGAACGCTTCCTCGAACAGGGCAAGCCCGCTGAGGTCCGAATGAGCAAAGTGAATGTTGCGGTATGGAAGCTGTGCTTTCCGCCGTTCGCTTCCCCAGATGAAGCCCGGTTCGGGGCTGATCATCGCATGGCCCCAACGCATGATATCGACGCGTTCCGTAAGTTCCCGAATATCAGGGTGCGCACGTCCGATATCGGTCAGGCAGACGTCGGCCATTTCACGCCACTCGTAGTTGAATAGCGTGGTACGCGGGCCCTCCTCGCGGCACATTGGGTAATAGTATGTCCAAACGGACGGACCGTAGTCGATACCCTTCTGATGGGTTGCGTTTACGTAACCGAGCGACGGGCTTTCGTAAAGCACGTTGTCCCACGCGAGCGGAAAGTCACGCGCGAAACGCGGCTTTGGACGATCACGCAAGGTCAGGTTCGCGACGAACCATGCATTGTGGTGAAAGGCCGCAGCGTCAAAAGGCGGAACTTCGCGAAATCCTTTGATCACGAACGGTGCCGTAAAGATGGGCGAGGCGTATATGACGTTCTTGCAGCGATAGCCAAATAGCTCGCCGCCGGAAAGCGTGATCACGTCTGCACCGTCTGCCGTCGGAATGACGGAGACCGCCATTCGCGAACGTTCGAGCCGGTCGCCTGCTGCCTCTGCAAGGTGCCTGACGAAGCGTCCGTTCCCTTCCGGGAACGTGATGAAGGGCTGCGATTCATCACCGCTTTTGCGGACACGCGAACAGAAGTAGAAGAGTCCGGCCCATGCGGACGTCTGCTCTAAACGCAGGCCGTAGTCGTCGCGGCAGGCATAGTCGCAGTACCAGATGAGGCGTTCGGATGTGAACCCTTTTTGCCGAAGCCACTCGGCAAATGAGACGCGGTCGAGCGCGGTCACCTCGGCGTCGTCAGAACAATTCGCCGACGGAACAACGAATGCTCGCCGGCCTTTTGCGTCACGCCAGTTCACCCACAGATCGATTTGTTTTTGAAATTCGGCAAACTGCCGCTTGTCCTCGTCGCTCTCGCCGGCATGCATGTACAGCCCCTCGTACCAGCGGCCCTTATAGAAAACGCGCTCTTCGGGTTCACGGCAGAGGAACTGTTCCTTGATGACGGGATCGCCGTCGGAACTCCGGCCCTCGGTAAGCGACATCTCGTCGAGCAGGCCGATCAGCTCCGTATTTTCGCGGAACGGCACCGGCAGGTAATGCGCTCCCCACGGGTAACCGACTGGCGTACCCGTACCCGATCGTGCAGTGCCGCCCGGTTCTCTCTCAAGTTCGAGAATCACTTGGTCGTTGACGCCGTTCTTCCGGAGTTTCCACGCGGCTGAGAGCCCGGCGATGCCCGCACCAATGATCGCCACCTGCACATTCCGCCAACGGTCCGCCGGCACCTCGAACGAACGCTCTTCACGAAGAACATGGCCCAAAGCCGCAGATTGTCCCACGATCTCGCCCTCAGGGAAGCGCCCAGGAGCGCTCCCGCATGCGGCCAGCGCGAATGGCGTGCCTAGGAACGTTGCCAGAAGTTCTCGCCGGGTAAGGTTCACGGGCACAGGAACACCACCTCGATGGAGTTGGGCGCCAAAACAGCAAATCGTTTCTGCCGAAAGTCGGCGGCCATGATCGCCTTTCTTTCGTGGAAACTAATACTGCTGTTCCTCTTATCTGTTTCAATATCGTCCCATCGAACTTCGATTTTACCCGTTTTGTAGTTGAGTATTTTTGGGTGTTGATAGAAGCTCACCGCCACATCATCGCCGATCGGCATGAGCTCTCCGGTGGGCTCAGTTATTGGCTTTCTCGAAATGATCTCTCGTTTCGTCAGATCGTAAACGACGACAGCCGACTCATCAGAACCGTCCTCCTGAGTTTGATCGCCGGTACCCGAAATAAGTAGATGATCGTCCGAAAGAAATACAGCGTTACATATCTCCCAGAGACCAAGATCGCCCAATTCCCCTTCTCCATGGCCCGAGTAAAATCTAGGATCTTCGAAACCGTGGGACAGATCGTAAAGCATGATCGAATCCAGCGGATGCCAAATCCACCCCGCGCTCAACAACCATCGGGTTTTTGGACTCGTCGTTAGCCGGGATTGAAAGAAATCCACATCTTTTCGACCCGGCTTCGTTAGCCTTTCGCCAGTCTCGGCAGATTCTATTTCGATCACATTATAGTCATCGGGACAGTGAACGATCCCCGGTGAACCCGAGCCGAGATCTATGAACGCAATAGGATACTCGTATGTGTCTGCACAGTAGAAACTCCGGTTCAGCTCTCTGTGAATTTTTCGATCGCGAAGCAAGAGGGCCTTTGTGCCGTAGTACTCAAAAATTACTGCATACCTTCCGTCCGCGCTTGCGATTGCACCATCGAACCGGTAAGTGAAACTAACTTGAGGTTGCGAAATAGTGCCTTCGAGGTCAATTGTGGTTATACCGCCGACATAATCGATCAATTTGTCGCCCGACCAGCATAGCGATTTGATCTGATTCTTATACTGCAATGGAATGCTGATGCGCCTCATCTCTCTATTCGAACCGTCTCCACTCAGTTTCGTAGTACCGGACGAGGGCCTGATTATCCAGCCGGTTGATCTCTATGTCATCGGAAGGCAGGGTCATGTCGGATGGGAAATCGAACATGGCGGCGAAGGAACTGTCGTTCAGGAATTTCAGCTCGATGCCGGCGGGTGGACGGCTCGGTGTTTCGAAAGGCTGCAGCTTTGCAAGCGCATAGC
>JAUCQE010000171.1 GCA_030372865.1 Pyrinomonadaceae bacterium | reverse complement strand
GAAGACGGGCGAGTATCTTTTCTTCGATTGCTCGGCGGAAAGCCCGAAGGGCCGCCGAAGCGTTTGCTACGACCCGGCCGCTCTCGAATCGAGAAGGGAGCACAAGCCGAAACACAGCGCGCTCGGAATGGCGGCCGAAATGGGCGTCGAGATCCTGACCGAAGAGCAATATCGCGACCTGCAAAAGCTCGGCGAGTTCGACATGAAGACCTCCAGCTGGGTCCGGACGCCGGACGACATCCGCAGCCTCGGCGGAGCCCTCTTCTGCGACCGCCGCTATGGCAAAGTATTCACCTACCACAACGGCGCCGAATCCTACTACGCCGCGAGAGGCTTTCGCGCGTCTTTCAGGGTCGGCGATTGAACCCGGCCGCCGAAGCCGCAAATGCCCCTTATTGCGCTGATGCTGGATGTTTCGTATCCTCGTCTCGATTCAGCAGCCTGCGGCTGATCGCCGCGTCTGCCACGTCAACGTAAAAGGAGTGATCTAGTGAAACAGTTTTTCCACGCAGCAGTATTGATCATCGTTTCTGTATTCACAGCCGCAGGCCAGACCGGTGATGCCGAGCAAGAGGTCCGTGCGTTCTTCGCCCGGTACGACAAAGCCGTAGCGGACCGCGACATTCATTTCCTCGAAAGCGTCCTGGCCGAAGAATACGTTTATAACGGTGCCGGCGGACGAGCGACGGACCGAGCTCGCTTCATCGCTTTCTTCAAACGGGTAAAAGAAAAGCCGGCGTACCGTACGGTCGAGTTGGTGCATGACAACATTTGGGTTCGTGTTGTCGGTAACATGGCCGTCGCGACGAACGACTATATGTCCCGAACGGCTCCGATAGATCAGCCGGACGCCGAACCGCAGACCACCCGCGGCCGGCACATGATCGTATTTGAAAAACGCGACGGCCGCTGGATGGTGATCGCCGAGCAGGACACCGAACAGCCGAACGACGACAAGCTTGCCGAACAGCAAGTACGCCGTGCCGGCCGCGAATACAACGAATTGATGAAGCGGCTAAAAAGCGGCCGCAGTTTTGAAGAACTCGAAAAAGCCGGTGACATCGCCGCACTCCGCAATGTCCTCGCCGACGAATACCTATACACCAGCCGCGACGGCGAGGTCTCAAACAAGACCGAGGACATCGATGGCTACAGGACCAATCGCATCCGGCTTACATCGGCCGAGCATTTGGACCAGAAAGTCCGCGTCGTTGACAACAACACCGCCGTAGAAACCGGGGCCATCCGATATATCGGCACCAACAACGGCGTACCGTTCGACATAACGAAACGCTACACCACTACGTGGGTCTCCTGGTCCGGCCGCTGGCGGATCATCGCGGACCACACCTCGATGGTAAAACCGAAATAAGGGTCTTCCGCGGTGTGCGAAAAACCTAGCGACAGATTATCCTATTCGCCGTTGCCCGTTATGAACCAGTCCGATATCAGAAAACCACTTCTTCTCCTTGCGGCCTTGTGCCTTGCCGCATTTTCAGCACTCGCCCAGGACCCGGAACCGCAGCAGGTCGATACGACGACCAAGCCGATCGAGAAGCAGGTCCGCCAGACCTTCGAATTCAAGGACGATCGCATTTATTTCTCGAACGAATTCGACGGCGGTCGGCTCAATCGTGTCGAGAAGGACGAGACCGGAAGGTACGTCATTACGATCACGCCTGAGAATGCTCCGATCAACATGAGCCCCTGGTATGCCTTCAAGGTCTGGTCGAAAAAGAAGAAAGAGATAAAGGTCAGGCTTGTTTACCCCGAGTTTGCCCGCCACCGTTACGACCCGAAGTTAAGTACCGACGGCAGAACGTGGACGACGCTCGACCCCGCGATGATCGTCGAAGAGGAAAAAGGCCCCGGCCCGGGCATTATCGATTCACAGCCAAAGAGCGTCACGATCACGCTGCGGACAAGCAAAAAGCCTCTATGGGTCAGCGCTCAAGAGATCCAGACCTCAAAACACGTTTTCGAATGGATGGACGCGACCGCAAAACGCGGCCGATTCGCGGTTGAAGAGATCGGGAAAAGCCGCGAAGGCCGTCCGATACGCATGCTGACGATCGGGAACCCGACGGCAAAGCGGATGATCCTTGTCATCTCTCGACAGCATCCGCCCGAGGTCACTGGTTATTTTGCAATGCAGGCTTTCGTCGAAACACTTGCGAATGACAGCGAACTCGCGCGGGCGTTTCGAAATGATTGGGGGATTTACGTTGTCCCGCTAATGAACCCCGACGGCGTCGACGAAGGCCACTGGCGCCATAACCAGGGCGGCATCGACCTCAACCGCGACTGGTCCGATTTCAACCAGCCCGAAACGCAGATCGTTCGTGACTTTCTGAACCGGCGAGTCGCCGAGACAGGCGGCAAGTTCTATTTCGGCATCGATTTCCACTCGACCTGGAACGACATTTACTATCCGATGAGCCCGATCTTCGAGGGCAATTCGCCCCGTCTTGTCCAACGCTGGCTCGAGAACATTCAGGCATCAATTCCCGATTATCAGCCTCGGATCCAGGTGAACGCGCGTTTGCTGCCCACGCGCGTCAGCCGTAACTTTTTCTTTGACCGTCACGGCATGGAAGCGATAGTCTATGAAATAGGCGATAAAACGCCCCGCGATTTCATTCGCAAGAAGGGCGAGACAGCCGCCGGCGAGATCATGAAACTGCTAATGGACGACGCACGTCGCAGTCCGCACTAGCCTTCGAACACTAAATTGTTGTAAAACATAACCTTGGCCGCTGCCCACCGGCCTCTGGTCCGATTTCCACGAAATTTTTCCCCCGTAAATATACAACCCTTGACAAGTAGGTTTATACTAATAAAGGTGTTGAACAAGGTTTAAGGATTACCAAATGGGGGTTAAGATGCGGAAACTGGTTCTGGGCATTATCGCGATCGGTCTCGCTCAATTTGCATTCATAAATTATCTCGGCTTAGACGACCCGACTGAACTTGCCGCCGCACCGGCCGACACCCGGTACGCGGCGGAGATCGAATTACCTGCTGAATTGCCGGCAGATCACGCCGACACCGCAACTGACTCACAGGCGGTAGAGGACGGAGTTTTCCCTGAGATGGACGCGGAGCCCGAACGAACTCCAAGGGTGCACAGTATCGGCCAACGCCGGTCGCGGCCCTTGAGACAGGGAGGGGTGCGTACGGCAATGCAGCGCGATCTCGTCCGCGAATCATCTGACGCCGATTTCGAAACGGTCGTCATTCGCTACCACACAGGTGCAAAACGGTCCGGCTGCGGCTCTGAAGACGTTGCCAGGCCGAAGAGCCGCTCGCTTACGGCTGAATCGAGCCCCGTCGCCAACCGCCCATGGCAGGTGATCACAACCTCAGCTACAAGGTTCAACTAAACATCCAAAACTACTAAGCACGAAAAAGGCGGCCTCGACACAGGGCCGCCTTCTTCGTTTTATGCCACCGGCACCTACGCGAGATCGAACCGATCAAGGTTCATCACCTTGTCCCACGCGGCGACGAAATCGTTGACGAATTTCTCATTGCCGTCGTCGCAGCCATAGACCTCGGCCAACGCCCTCAGCTCCGAGTTCGAACCAAAGATCAGGTCCACGCGAGTGCCGGTCCCTTTCAGTTCGCCCGTCGCACGGTCGCGGCCATTGAAGACCTGCCCGTCTCCGTTCGCCGGTTCCCACTTCGTTCCCATGTCCAGAATATTAAGGAAGAAGTCGTTCGAAAGCGTGCCCGGGCTCTTCGTGAAAACCCCGTG
>JAUCQE010000170.1 GCA_030372865.1 Pyrinomonadaceae bacterium | reverse complement strand
GTTCATGATCGTGCCGATGCGAGATCTGGCGTGGTTCACCGTCAGCCTTGCTCTCGCGATCTACTATCGAAACACGCCTGAGACGCATAAGCGACTGATGCTCTTGGTCTTCATCGGAGGACTGATGCCGGTCGTGCTCGGCCGGGTCCCGGGCCCGATGAGCGCGGTCATCGGCTTCACATTCATGCTCGCCCCGCCGGTCTATGACGCGGCCACGAGAAGGCGATTTCACCCGGTTTACATGATCGGTATACCGCTGCTCATAATCTCAAGCATCGTCCTGGAACCCTTGGCCGGAACGCAAATGTGGAAGAGCTTTGCGGATTGGGCTGTCGGGTAGCGCGGCCGGAGATCAACAAACGGGTCGCTATCAAGGTATGATAGCGACCCGGTTTAATTGCGGCAGCGGCTATTGTTTGAACGGCTGTTCGACCATCTTTTCGCCGTCGATGCTTAGCTGGCGTCTCGTGACTTTGTTTTTGTCGGGCTGGACGTCGATGAATTCGAAATAGAGCTTGTCGTCATCGCCGAGCCTTATCCAGCCGGGAACCCCGGTTTGCCGGTTAAGGAAGCGGATCATGGCTCCGCCTTTGCCGTCGGCGATCAGGTGGAGCCTTTCGGGGTTCTTTGTCGGATTGGCAGGGTCGATCGGAGCGTCAAATCCCATCGCCATTTGCCCGGTCTCGTCCATCAATCCGACGCCGAAGCGCTCATAGCCTCTATCGTCGAGAATGATCATGCCGTGGGCTGGATTGATGCGTTTCCCTAGGTGCGGCGGATCGGGCACGGGAGCGCCCATGATGATGCGTTCGCGGCCTTTTTCATCGACGATGATCAGGCCGCGCGTCCTGATAGGAGCCTGCACCTTTTCATCCGCCGCCTCAGCGGGTGTTGCCGCAAACCACGACTGCATCACCAGACACCAAACGCCGATGACCAGCGAACCAAGGAGAACTTTTGACAGTCGGTCTAAATTTTTCATAACACGCTCCTTTCAAGAATATTACTTGCCGCCAACGGCACCGCCGCTGGTACTTTGGAACGCGTATTCGATGGATAGAAAAGATCGAACCAACTGGCGGACCGCGAATCTCGACTCGACGTGGCATTGTTTTCTTCGCGGCCGGCGATGTGTTGAGGGCCTAGTCGTCGATGGGTTCTTTACCGGCGATGGCGTCTTTCATTGCCTGGATCTCTTCGGGCGAATGGCCCTGCCAATCGAGTAGTTCGCGGACGACACGGAGCGGGTCTCGGGATCGATAGGACCTTGTCGGATTGCCGGGGAACTTCTTATCCGTAAGATTGGGATCATCCATGAACGGGCCGGTCGGTTCGACGATGTATATCCTGCCACGTTCTTCGCCCTTTGCGAGTTCGGCTCCCCAGGTCGCGGCGTGAAGCGTTTCGCTGAAATAGATCCAAGGCGACCGGCGATCGGTGTAGTTAGAGGAATTTCCGCCGGCAAGCAGGTCGCCCGGTTTCAACTCGGCCTTTGTGCCATGGTAAAAAATGCGACCGTCGATATCGGCGTGTGAGTATGGGAGGTCGTTTTTGTTCATTGTTGTTTGTTTAGTCTGCCTCCAACGATGGTCATTACCGGCAGGACCGCGGTGAAGGCGATGTGATACCAGATCGGGACAAGCGGCCAGGACATCGAAGCCTTGACCAAGCCCATCGCAAGCAATAGAAGCCCAAGGAATAGTGTGGCACGGGAGTTCGGACCGGCGATCGCGGCGGCGAGATATCCGGAGATCAGCGAGACGATGGCAGCGAGGACGATATGGAGAAGAAGGATGAACGTGTTCGGCGTGAACGGCCCGCCGTTTTCCACCGCCGCCTGGAACGCCGCCTGATGCTCGCCGAACGCCGGCCAGATGAGCGACAGAATGGTCTCAAACCCGAACCACAGGATCACCCAGGCAAAAAAACCGGCGACAACTCCCAATAATGTCCTAATCATATGTTTATCCGATCTGATCGCGGGGCCTGCTACCGGCTTCGGTGATCTACTTGCATAAGCGGCCACAGCCTCGTCCGCGGATCATGGGCGTCGGAAGGTCATTTCTTTATGAACATTCCGTCCGTCAATTCGTCGATCGCCTCACCGAGCTTTACGACATGGTTCAATAAAGTATCTGGCCGTGGTTTGCAGCCTTTATCACGAGACACGGTTTTCGATCTGCCGTTTGCCGACACAGTGATGATCTCCACCGGCCAGTCGGTTTCATTCGGCCCGTCGCATTCTCGTTCCTGTTCGGTTGTAATGTTCAGGAATTTGTTCACCCTCGACAGGCGATAAAGCCTCTGAAGGTCCTGCTTTGAAAGCTTGCCTGTTGAGGCGACGCCGTCACGGTCGACGAAGACGACATTGCCAGTGCCGTCGACCGTGATCTTATAAACCGGGCAGCCGCCTAAACAACCTTTGCGTTCAAGAACGACCTGCCAGTCTGACGTCTTCTCCTGAGCCGAGACGGAAAGGCACAGTAGCAGGAGTATCGATATGGCAAAGGTTTTTTTCATACACGATCGTCTGTTACACAAAGCTTCTCACTCTTTATATCGACAAAGGCGTTAGCTTGTCCGCCCGTTAGCCTCGGCGGGCGGTTTCGATGGCTGCGATGTCGATCTTTTTCATGGTCATCATCGCTTCGAATGCGCGTTTGGCGACGCCGGGGTCGGGGTCGGTAACGGCCTCGGTCAGTGCGATGGGCGTGATCTGCCATGAGAGGCCCCATTTGTCCTTGCACCATCCGCACATGCTTTCCTCGCCGCCGTTGCCGACGATGGCGTTCCAATAGCGGTCAGTCTCTTTCTGATCTTTTGTGGCCACCACGAACGAGAATGCCTCGCTGTGCTTGAACTGCGGCCCGCCGTTCAGGCCGAGACAGGGAATTCCCATAACGGTGAAGTCGACCGTGATCACATCGCCCTCTTTCCCCGACGGATAATCGCTCGGCGCGCGGTGTACCGCATCAACGCTCGAATCAGGAA
>JAUCQE010000169.1 GCA_030372865.1 Pyrinomonadaceae bacterium | reverse complement strand
TCGGCCAACTTCGCCGTATCAAAACCGATCAGCGACTGGCGTACGAGATCTTGCTGATACGTGCGGCTCAACGCGTCCGCGAGTATCTTGCCGATGATCACCGAATCGGACGCGGTCCATTCCCGCGGACGGTACTGGAGGATCTTGAACTCGACCGGCGTCGTTTCCCGCGTCAACGAGGCGATGTACGCGTTCACGCCGCGAGAATAACTCTCCAACGCCGCACGAAGCTCGGGCGAAAGGTGCACAAGGCTGGCGTCCGCGATGCGCCGGAAACCGAACCGCCGCCAGCGTTTGTCTTCCTCGAGCGTTGTACGGCCGAATATTTCCGCCGTCTCGCCGCCCGCAACACGCCGCAAAAGGTCCATCTGCCACAGGCGGTCGCTCGCCGTCACGTAGCCCTGAACGAAGTAAAGGTCGGCATCGCTCTTTGCCTCGATGTAAGGAACGCCGCGGGAATCTTTGCGGACGGTGACGGCGTCTTTTACGCCGTCGATCGTGACCGAACGCTCCGTCGCCTGGGCAAACGCGGCCGCGGTAAAGGCGGAAATGAGGAAGAGTTGGAACAACACACGCCGAATGATCATCTTTTTACACTCCGGAATGGCAGGCCTGCCGCCGCCGTATCATAACAATACGCTTTCTGCTGGCACAACGCTTGCAAAGTCTGTCAGCAGAACACTTAGTTCTTAAGACGGGAGAATTGAAAAATGCGAGAACGTTTTGCAATTACACTATCAGTTTTGATGCTTCTGATCGCCGGTTTGCCGTTTACCGCAAGCGCGAGCCCCGATAGTTCGCGTATCGACAGGACGCTCGAACGGGCGGGCATCGAGGCCGGTTCGGGCCTGAGCTACGACCGCCGGTGGAAGAAACGGAAATATCGTCGCGGCTCGTATTACGGTTATAAGAATTACGGCCAGTATCGCCGCTCACGCGTCGGCAACCGCCGTTACAGGCTCGAACGCCGGTACTATTGGAGAGACGGCATTCGCCTGACACGATACATACGAATCTATTATTAAACCGACAGGATTTCAATACCTACACGAGACCTGTAAATACCTACAAAAAAGGGCCCGGATGCAAATCCCGGCCCGATTTTTTTATCGTTCTTTCCGGTGTTCATTTCCGCGGTTTCAGAACGATCGATGCCACTATCTTCTCGTATTCCGGCAGCAACGCCTGCATCCGGTTCGCAGGTGCGGAGAACGAGATACCGATAACCTCGTTCTGGACAAGCGTTTGGACACTGTAGGTCCTCTCTGTCGATTTCAAGTTATTAAACTCGACGGTACCTTCGGCGATAATAAAGATCGCGTCCTGCTGATTGACCTTCGCAGCTCCCTTAGAAATAAGTTTCCCGCCGGGATACGCGGCGTCGGCAAGCGTTTGCCAATACTCCGGCTTCCCTTGAAGAAACACGTTCGCGTAAGCAGTGGGCGTGAGCTTAGTGTCTGCCGGCAGAGTGTTTACAGCGATGGCGATGTATTCGAATGCGAGATCGGCACCTCGCGAGGCCTCGAACCGCAACCCTTCGTTGAACGTCTTCTTAACCCGCCACGTCGCCGGCACGGTTATGCTGAACACGCCTTGCGGGTCGTTGAATACCGTTGGAGCGGCGGTTTGCGGAAACGCCGTAAATGCGAACAGGAGCGACAGGACCAAACCAAAAAGTATTTTCATCGTGACCACCAAAGGGGAAAATTTCGGCTATCTTACACGAAACCTTTGGTTTTCGCACAATGAGGACACTTATATTTCTTTATATATTTCAAATAACAACGCAGGCAGGATGTTATGGCTGAGATATGCTAGACAAACGTGAATCTCGCCCGACCAC
>JAUCQE010000168.1 GCA_030372865.1 Pyrinomonadaceae bacterium | reverse complement strand
TCCGGTACAGGATCCCGACCGCACCCTCGGCTCCCATCACCGCGATCTCAGCGGTCGGGTACGCGAAATTGATGTCAGTGCGAATATGTTTCGAGGCCATAACGCAGTACGCTCCGCCATATGCTTTCCGGGTGATGACCGTGATCTTCGGCACCGTCGCTTCTGCAAACGCATACAGAAGCTTCGCACCGTGCCGGATGATGCCGTAATGCTCCTGGGTGACACCGGGAAGGAAACCCGGTACGTCCTCGAAAGTGATAAGCGGAATATTGAAGCAATCGCAGAACCGGACAAACCGTGCGGCCTTTACCGAGGCGTCGATGTCGAGAACGCCGGCTAGAAACGCCGGTTGATTCGCGACGATGCCGACGGAATAACCGCCGAGACGGGCGAAGCCGACGACGATATTTTGAGCGAAATGCTCCTGTATCTCGAAGAAATAGTTATCATCGACCACCGTATTAATGATGTCGCGGATGTCGTACGGCTGGTTCGAAGACTCCGGAACGATCGTGTTCAATGCTTCATCGGTACGGTTTGCCGGGTCGGCCGTCGCGACGAACGGCGGATTTTCCATGTTGTTCGAAGGCATGAACGAGAGCAGTTCGCGGGTTATACGGAGGGCATGTTCATCAGAGTCCGCCGCGAAATGAGCAACTCCGGAGCGCTCGTTGTGCGTCATGGCGCCGCCGAGTTCGTCCTTCGTGACCTCTTCGTGTGTGACCGTTTTGATCACGTCCGGCCCGGTGATGAACATGTAGGACGTGTCCTTTACCATCACATTGAAATCCGTGATCGCCGGCGAATAGACCGCGCCGCCCGCACAGGGGCCCATGATGCAGCTGATCTGCGGGACCACGCCGCTTGCCAAGGTGTTGCGGAGGAAAATGTCGGCATAACCGCCGAGGCTGACAACGCCTTCCTGAATGCGGGCTCCGCCTGAATCATTCAGCCCGACGACCGGGGCACCGACCTTCATCGCGAGGTCCATAACCTTGCAGATCTTCTCGGCGTGCGTTTCCGAAAGTGAGCCGCCAAAGACCGTAAAATCCTGGGCAAATACGAATACCTCTCGGCCGTTGACCAGGCCGTGGCCGGTTATGACGCCGTCGCCCGGAAACTTCTGCTTTTCAAGCCCGAAATCTTGCGAACGATGCACGACGAACTTATCGAACTCCTCAAAGGTGCCTTCGTCCAGGAAGAACTCGATACGCTCGCGGGCGGTCATTTTGCCGGCAGCCTTTTGCTTTTCAATCCGGTCGGCACCGCCGCCTTCCTCGGCATTTTTGGAACGTTCCCTTAGTGTGTCGAGTTTGCTCATTATCTGTTGTTCGGGTTTCATTTTGTACGTGTGCAGGTCGGCGAAAATTCGAAGCCTTTTTGGTAGTTCAATTTTAGCGTAAAATCGACCGCTGGCAACTAACCGAAATGAAGGAACCGCAAAAGATAACCAGCCGCGAGAACGATCGGCTGAAGTTCGCAAAACGCGTCCGCGACGGAAAGGAAGACGGGCTCATATTTATCGAGGGCCCGAGGCTCGCCGAGGAAGCGATCGCGGCCCGCATAAATCCCGTCTGCGCCTTCGCCGCTTCGGTATTTCTGGCAAAGCTTGAGGCACGGCCGATAGTCGAGCATCTCGAGCAATCTGCGGTTGACGTCTTTGAACTGCCTGAAAGCCTGTTTGCGTTGATCGCGGACACCAAAACCCCGCAGGGAATCATCCTTATCGCGGAGCGTCCTGAACCCGAAGCCGATGGTTTTGAGGCGGTTCTTCGGCAGCGAAATGGCGGAATACCGGTGCTGGTCTATTTGCACGAGGTCAATAACCCGGCAAACCTTGGGGCCGTCGCCCGCGCGGCCGAGGCGGCCGGAGCCGCGGGAATGATCACCTCGCCGAACTCGGCATCTGCATTCTCTCCGAAAGCTATCCGCGGTTCGATGGGTTCTTTGCTGCGATTACCGGTGTGGGAAGGGAAACCGCTCGATTCGATCATCGGTTGGTGCAGGGAAAACGGCGTCAGGGCCCGGGCGACGTATCTCGAGGGATCGGTAAGCTATCTGGATGTTGATTGGACGATGCCGAGCCTGCTAGTTTTTGGCTCGGAAGGGCATGGCTTGCCTGACGACGCGGCCGCGGAATTCGATCAACTTGTCCGCATCCCGATGCAGGAAAGCGTTGAAAGCCTTAACCTTGCGGTCTCAAGCGGGATAATTCTTTTCGAGGCCCGAAGGCAGGCGATGTCTAAAGGCTAAGGAGCCGTATTCACATTAGCATTTGCTGCAGAAGCTGTGTTTGCCGCTGAGTTTGTGTTGGCGTCCTGTTTCGCACCCGCCGTAAGTGAACGCGACTGTTCGACCTCGCGCTTGAATTGGACCTCGGCCGGGCCGTTGCCGATTATTGAATTCGCTATGGCGATCTCAGCGGCAAGGGTATTTACCTCTTTCGGGTCGGCGTCCTTAAGCTTTTCCTTCGCAAACGTAAATTGACGCCGCGCACCGTAAAAGTCGCCCGTTAGGAGCAGTGCACGTCCCATCAAGTAGAAGTCGGTCGCGTCCTTGGGCGTCGCAGAACGGGCCTCGAGGTACTTTGCAGGATCCGCGTCGACGAGCCGGCGGCTTTCTTCAAGGCTCGAGGCCTGTATATCGTTCGATTTCGGTTGTAATTGAGGAACTGGCTGAACTGCCGTCTCCGGCATATTCTGCTGGTTCCAGTAGTAATAACCCGCTATTCCGAGCACACCGCCCAAGACCACCCAGATGAAAGCGGTAAGGATACGGCTAACGATCCCACCGGAGGATGCGGCAACCGGTGCCGGTTCTGCATTCTGCGAACCAAACATCGAGTATTCACGTTCGACGACCGGAGCTGGCGGCGGAGTCGGCTGATGCTGTGCCGGGACAACGACGCTCGACGACGTATATCCTTCCGTATCAAAAGGTTCACCTGCAGGAGTTGAAGCAGTTTCTAAAAGGTATGACTCCGATTCTTCAGGTTCGACCGTTGGAATGAACACATCCTCGACCGGAGGCTCAACGGCCGGTTGGTATTGCTCAGCGGGTTCGCTAAAGGGCGATCGCGCGGTGGCGATCGTCTCCTCTTCACGATCGAACGCCGCGGGTGCCGAAACGGCCGGGGCCGCCGGAACGCCTGCAAATTCGGGAACCAGCGTTTTGACAACGACGGCCGTCAGGTTGTCTTCCGCTCCTCTCTCGTAGCAAAGTTCCTTCAAGTGCTCGCAGATCAATTCCGGCATCATGCCGGTTGTCAGAAGACGGCCGATCTCCTCGTCGCTGACGTGCCGCGTAATGCCGTCCGAGCAGAGAAGAAAGATCGTCCCCGGCTCGATCATTATCGTTTTTAGGTCGATGTTTACGTCCGATTCGGCACCGACTGCCCGGCTGATCACGTTTCGGCCCGGGTGATTTGCGGCTTGTTCGGGCGTCATTCGCCCGGCGCGGACCTCTTCTTCGACCATCGAGTGGTCGTCGGTCTCACGGTAAAGATAGCCCTCCGGGTCGATCCGGTAGACACGCGAATCGCCGACGTGGGCGATCGTCGCGATGTTGCCGGAGAGATGAACAGCCGCGACGGTCGACGCCATCGATGCAAGCTGGGGAAGCTCGTTGGCCATTTGGTAAACGGCCTCGTTCGCCCGTTCGATCGCGGCTTTTAGTACGTCTTCAGGGTCAATGTTGTCAGCGAAATTTTGGAATGCCACGCCGAGGATCTCCATCGCCATCTGCGACGCGACGTCGCCCGCCTGGGCACCGCCGACGCCGTCGGCAACGGCAAAAACGCCTTTCCTGTCTCTTATACACATCTGACGCTG
>JAUCQE010000167.1 GCA_030372865.1 Pyrinomonadaceae bacterium | reverse complement strand
AGCGTCAGATGTGTATAAGAGACAGGGTTTACGCCGGTCTTCGGCGGCAGCTATGCGGCCCGTTTCGACTCTTCCCGGACGACGACAAGCAACACAAACGCATTTCTAAACCCGCAGTTTCCAACGGTTCTGAGTTTTACCTATAACCAGCCGCTTTTCCGCAACCGCAGTATCGATGCGAACCGCCGTTCGATAGAGATCGCGAAGAAGAATCTAAGCCTTAGCGACTCGGAGTTTCGCCAGCGTGCGATCGACGTGATCGCCTCGGTCGAGCAGGCGTATTGGAACCTGGCTTTTGCATTACGAAACCTGCAGGTGCAGATCGACGCTGTAAAGCAGGCACGGACGCAGCTTGAGAGTAACCAGCGTCTTGTCGCACAGGGCGTGCTTGCTCCGATCGACGTGGTGGCCGCCAGAGCCCAGATCACGACGTTTGAACAGAACGTTTACATTGCTCAAGAACTGGTCACGCGTGCTGAAAACCAGTTGAAAACACTGATGCTGCCGAACCGCACAGCCGAAGAGTGGTCGCGGGCTCTGACGCCGGTCTCGCCGATCAGCCTTGATCCGCCGCGCATCGGCCTTGAGGTCGCGGTGACCGAGGCATTGAAAAACCGGCCTGAGATGTCACAGCTAACGGCAAGCGAAGAGATCAACAAGATCGACGAAGATTTCTTCAGAAATCAGACGAAACCGCAGATCGACGTATTCGGTACATATACCGCCCAGGGATTAGCGGGCACGGAGACGGCGCGTGCGATCAACCCGAACACGGGACTGAGCCAGGTGCCGCCGAATCTTGTTGGTGGCTACACAACGTCGCTCGGAAACCTTATCGCTCAGGATTATCCGACCTATCGTTTCGGCGTTACGATTAATCTGCCGTGGGGGAACACGACCGCCAAGGCCAATCTTGGCAGGACCCTTGTCGAAGCAAAGCGGCTCGGCAATCTCCGCGAACAAGCAGAGATCGTTATCGAGGCAGAAGTAAGGAACGCTATCCAGTCGCTCCGCTCCGCCGAAGCGAGGCTCGCGTCGGCACTCGCCACACGCTCTGCGGCAGAGCAACTCTATGAAAGCGAGCAGCGGCAGTTTCGCGCGGGCACCACAACCTTTTACCTCGTTCTTCAGCGCCAAACCGAATTGCTTGAAGCACGAAGCAGGGAACTGCTGGCCCAGACGGACCTGAATCGGTCTATCTCGGAGTTCCAGCGTGCTACGGGGACGACACTTACAGCGAACAACGTTGACGTAAGCGACGGCCGGAGCCTCACGGTCAACCCCGACAAACGTAAGTTTGCTTGGAGTTTCCGCGACGCCCCGGCCGCCGGTAATACGTCGAGTCGAAATTAGAGTTTGAACCCGCCGCGAGTGAGCATCGTTTCAAAGCCCACCTTATCGACCGCTTTGATATAAGCGTCTCTGGGTTCGACCAAACCTTTCTGAACGTGCGCAAAAAGTGCGTCGTTGAGCATTACCATTCCGTTGTTCTTACCGGTCTGCATAGCGGACGGTATTTGGAATGTTTTGCCCTCGCGGATCAAGTTGCTGATAGCCGGAGTTACAATCAATATCTCGAGTGCGGCAACGCGGCCGCCGCCTTTCTTTGGCAGCAGCGTCTGCGCAATCACGCCTTTTAACGATTCCGACAACATTACCCTGATCTGTTGCTGACGGTCGGCGGGGAACTGGTCGATTATGCGATCCACTGTCGATGCCGCCGTTGTGGTGTGCAGTGTGCCGAAGACCAGATGGCCTGTCTCAGCGGTCTCAATGGCGATCGAGATCGTCTCAAGGTCACGCATTTCGCCGACGAGAAGGATGTCGGGGTCTTCGCGGAGTGCAGCACGCAGTGCGTCTTTGAAGGAATCTGTGTGGTTGTGCACTTCACGCTGGTTAACGAGACACTGATGGTTTTCGTGCACGAATTCGATCGGGTCTTCGATCGTTATTATATGGTCCTCGCGGCTCTTGTTGATATGGTCGACCATCGCACAAAGCGTGGTCGATTTACCCGAACCGGTCGGCCCGGTAACGACGACCAAGCCCTTCGAAAGCGAGCACAGGTCCATAATGGCCTTGGAAAGACCGAGGTCTTCAGCCGTTAGGATCTTCGACGGGATAATGCGGAACACCGCGCCCATGCCCTTGCGGTCCATAAAGACGTTACAGCGAAAGCGAGCAAGGCCGATTATTTCATACGCGAAGTCCGTGTCGTTCCGCCGCGCGAACTCTTCGCGGTTCTTTTCGGGCATGATGGCCGTCAATAGTTCGGCCATGATCTCGGGCGTCAAAGTCTGTTCGCCACATTCAAGAACTTGCATGCGGCCGTCCTTACGGATCATCGGCGGCATGCTGACCGACAGGTGCAGATCAGATGAGCCGACTTCCGCCATGCGGCGGAACAAGGCATCCATTCGGTCCTGCATAATGGTGTTTACCTTGCGGCGGTCGGAACCTTTGTCGTAACTCCGGCGGTCTGCCAGCGGTGTCGCCTCGATGACCACTTCTGTCGCTGCCTGTGGTGCAGTTTCTTGACGAGGTGCGGGCGGCGCCGCGTTCACGGGCTGCGGTACATAATCGTCGCGGCGGCCCGGGGGCTCGTAGGTGGATGTATCTGAAAAGACTGTTGTGAATGCCGGGTCGTTTGCAGAAATGACCTCAATTGTTGGGCCGCCCGGTGTGATCTCGACACGAGGCGGGTCTTGTGGGCGTTCGATCTCTATCTCGGTAATTGCTGCGTTTTCCGTATCGAATGCGTTTGTCTGTTGAATGTCCAGCGAAGAGCTTTCGAAAACGAACTCATCCTTCGGTGCGACCGGTTGATTCGGAGCAGCCGGCCGAGGTGGCTCGACGTCAGCTTTCAAAGGTTCGCCGAGCAGCGGACGAACACTGACGATGAACCCCGCGGGCGATTTCTTTATCGTAAAGCTGAACTTTCCAAGGCTGTGAGGGTGAACGAACTGTATTTCCGGCTGATTGGGAAGCTGCTGCTTAACATCGGGCGGAATCAGCGGAAACACGAGCGTGCTGATGTACGTTCCGGGCAGCGGGGCATCGGGCAATTCGGCGTTGCCGGCGGCACTTACGAGGTAAGGCTGTTTTTCCGGCTCCAGGCGAAGCTCGTAGCTGGACGTAGAAATAAGGGTTTTAAGGTATTCGTTCAGTTTTTCCATGACTTTGGAGAAGATCGGGAGGATTGAGTCCTTTGGTAGGTTCGGGGAGAATGGGCGAACGCCCATCACCTTTTTAGATTAGCAGACGACATCGGCTTCTGTCACCAAATTTCTTAACGGCGGCAAAAAGCCCTGCCGCACGCGGCGACAAGGCAAGAAACGAACAACTTAACCTGCTATTGGAGCTTAGATCGTCACGGCTTCCTGGTATTCGCCCCAGATGCTACGAAGCCTGTCGCTTATCTCACCGACGGTGACGCGATTTTCAACGCAATCGAGTATGCGAGGCAGGACGTTGGCTGTCCCGCGGGCGGCGTCTTCCAATGCATCCAAGGCACGATCTGCGGCGGCCTGGTCACGGCGTTCCCTGAAAGCACGGAGACGTTCGACCTGGTCGCGTTCGATCGCGGGGTCGATGGTAAGGATCGGGATCTCCTCGTCTTCGGCTATCCGGAACTTGTTTACGCCGACGACGATCGCGTCCTCGGTCTCGACCGCACGTTGGTATTGGTAAGCGGCTTCCTGGATCTCACGCTGGACGTAGCCGGCCTCGATGGCACGAAGCATTCCGCCCATGTCATCAATCTTTTGGATGTAATTCGTCGCAAGTTGCTCGAGCTGAGATGTTAGTTCCTCGATCGCGTAGCTGCCCGCAAACGGGTCAACGGTATTCGCAACACCCGATTCGTAAGCGATGACCTGCTGGGTCCGGAGGGCAATGCGGGCCGCCTGTTCGGTCGGGAGAGACAGCGCCTCATCCATGGAGTTTGTGTGGAGGCTCTGCGTTCCGCCGAGCACAGCAGCGAGTGCCTGAATGGTAGTTCGGACGACGTTTACCTCAGGCTGCTGCGCGGTCAGGGTCGATCCGGCCGTCTGTGTATGAAAGCGAAGCATCATCGACTTTGGGTCTTTTGCTCCGAAACGCTCCTTCATGATCCGTGCCCAAAGCCTGCGGGCCGCACGAAACTTTGCGACCTCTTCAAGCAGGTCGTTGTGGGCGTTGAAAAAGAAAGAAAGCCGCGGGGCAAAATCGTCAACGTGCAGCCCCACATCAACCGCCGCCTGAACGTAGCAAATAGCGTCGGCCAGCGTAAACGCAAGTTCCTGGGCGGCAGTGGAACCGGCCTCGCGAATGTGATAGCCGGAGATCGAGATCGTATTCCAGTTCGGCACCTCGGCGGCACAAAACGCGAACGTGTCGGTGATCAGGCGGAGACTCGGCGTCGGAGGATAAATATACGTACCGCGGGCGATGTATTCCTTAAGTATGTCGTTCTGGATCGTGCCGTTGACCTTGTCAAATCCGACATTCTGACGCTTTGCGACGGCTAGGTAGAGGCAGAGTAGCGTCGACGCCGTAGCATTGATGGTCATCGAGGTCGAGACCTGGTCGAGCGGAATGCCTTCAAAAAGCCTCAGCATATCGTCGATGCTGTCGATCGCGACGCCGACCTTTCCGACTTCGCCCATTGCAAGCGGATCGTCCGAATCAAGGCCGATCTGCGTCGGCAGGTCGAATGCGACGCTCAGCCCGGTCGTTCCCTGAGACAAAAGGTATTTATATCTGGCGTTAGATTCCTGTGCGGTTGCGAAGCCCGCATATTGCCGCATCGTCCAGAACTTCCCGCGATACATGTTCCGACGGACGCCGCGGGTGTAGGGAAACTCGCCCGGCTTGCCGAGATCTTCGGCGTAATCGACCGCACGCGTATTGTCCGGGCTGAATTCGCTCGGCAGTTCGATGCCGGACGACGTTTCAAATTTCTCTCTTCTGTCTGCCATTAGCTTGAATTTTAATCCCGCCCGCGTTCCGCTGCAAAACGTCCCAACATTCGCACGCCGCTCGACTGCGGGGTAGAATGTAGTTTCGCGGCCAAGCCGGCCGCTCAACAGGTATCTTGAACTATTTCAATTACTTCACAGAGATCGAAGAAACTTTCGTCCGCCGCCGCGGCCGCAATCTGCTTTTGAGCCCGATCGATTGGGCGATGATCGAGGGTTGGCAGGAGCGAGGGATACCGCTCCACATCGTGCTGCGGGCGATCGAGGGCGTGTTCGACAATTTCGAAAAGAACCCCGGGCCGCGGACCATCAAGAGCCTGATGTTCTGCCGCGAAGAGGTTGAGGCACAGTTTGCCGAATGGCTTACCTCGCAGGTCGGTAAACACGCTGATGGCGAGGAAACGCCTGCTGAAAGCGCGTTCTCGCGGGAGGCGATCGAAAAACATATCCAGGATTCGATCGACCGGCTTCGTTCGTCGAGGTACGAGCCGATCAAAGAGGACCTTGAACGGGCGGCGACTCGGCTTGAGGAACTAAAGGCGAACCTTAATGAAGATCACGCGACGATCGATCGGTCGTTGATGGATATCGAGGGATTTTTGGATCACGCGTTGCTATCGAACCCGGACAAGCCGCATCTAAAGGCTTTGGAGAAAGAAGTGACCGCACAGCTCAAGGCCTATAAAGCCGGCATGGAAAAGGAAGCGTATGAACAGACCTTCCGGCTAATGCTGCTGAAAAGGCTGAGAGACGAGGCGGATATTCCAAGGCTCGGGCTTTTTTATTTATGATGCGTTCGATATTCGTGGTTTTGGCGTTAGCGTTTTTGGCGGGAACAGCGTCCGCTCAGGTTCCGTCCCGCGTTCCCGCGAAGGCTGCACCGGCTCCTTCACCGGCAGCGGCTCCGTCGGAAAATACGTTTTCGAGTCTCGAGAATCGTTTTCAGCTAACGTTTCCGGCGGGTTGGCGGTTCGTTGATGACGCGGTGCAGACAGACCTTCGCGATCGCGGTTTCGACCTTTCGCTTAAGGCACCTGAGAACATCGACAAGGTCGGGCAGATACAGGTCGAGCGCTATCTGGAACGCGTTAGCGTATTGCTTACCGCCGTAAAACTCTCGGCGGCCGAAAAGGACAGCCCGATCATCCGCATCGCGACCGAGGATCTGACGCCGGTGCCGCAGGTGCGTGACGCAGTCGATTATTTCGACCTGATGCGAAGCCAATTTGCCGTGATGAAATTGCCCGCCGGCTTTACGTATTCCGAAACGCAGGCCGAGCAGCTTGGGAAAAAGCAGTTCGGGTTCATAGATACCGCGAACGGCAGCAGTAAAAAGCGCATTTACGCGACGGTTCGCGGCCGGAAGGCGATCGTCTTTACGCTGACGTACATCGACGCGGACGACCTCAAAACATTTCGAGATATTCTTGCGGCGGGCAACTTCGCCTACAAGTAACCCTGGAAAATAGAATTTTGAATAACAAATACAACGTCGGCGACCGGCTGACGCTAAAGATCGAGAAGATAGTTCCTCGCGGATACGGGCTTGCGTTCGCCGAGGAACTTACCGTTTTCGTTTCGCTGGCTGCGGTCGGCGATGTTGCCGAAGTGCGGCTGCGTGAAGTTAAAGGACGGACCGCGTTCGCCGAGATCGAGAACATCATCGAACCCTCGCCCGACCGCATCGAGCCGCCGTGCCAGTATTTCGGCAGCTGCGGCGGCTGCGACCTGATGCAGATGTCTTACGAGGCGCAGCTTGCGGCGAAGGTCGCGATGATACGCGATTCCGTCACGCGTATCGGAAAGATCGACTGGCAGCAGGAAATTCCCATCATTCCAAGCCCCGAGCCGTTCGGTTATCGTCTGCGGGCGCAGTGGCACGCTGAGACGCGGAGCGGGAAGATCGGTTACTTCCGCAGAAACTCCCGCGACCTGATCGA
>JAUCQE010000166.1 GCA_030372865.1 Pyrinomonadaceae bacterium | reverse complement strand
CAGACGGTAAAGGCGGGCACGCGGATGCGCGTGCGGATGAACGAAACGCTTAGCTCTAAGACGGCAAAGGCTGGCGACCGCTTTACGACCACGGTCCGAGAGCCGGTTTACGCGGCAAACGGGGCGGTCGTTATTCCGGTTGGCAGCGAGGTCATCGGACGGGTCGATACCGTAACGCCGGCCAAGAAGGGTGGAAATCCCGGAGCGATCGACGTCAGCTTTATCCAGATCGTTTTGCCGAACGGCACAAAGAGGACGATCAACGGATCGCTGACCGAGCTTGTCAGCGATGACGCCAAGAGCGACCCTGAAGGAACGGCGACCGGCGACCGGATGAAGAACCGTAAGATCATCTTCATCGGGGGCGGCGGTGCGGGTGGTGCGGTACTTGGTGCCGCGATCGGCGGCGGCAAAGGCGCCTTGATCGGCGGCCTTATCGGTGCCGGTGCCGGCCTGCTCGGCGAACGCTTTACCAAGGGCGAAGAGGCCGAGGTCAAATCGGGAACCGAATTCGGCGTTTACCTCAACCAGGGTGTTTCGCTGCCGAGGTTTGCCGAAACCGGAAATGACGGTTACCGGGAAGCTCCGGCAGGCGGCCGAACGTATGTCGTCCAGCCGGGCGATACGCTTGGCGTGATCAGCCGCAAGGTCTACGGCACCTCATCGCGATATATGGAGATCTACAACGCCAATCGCGATCAGCTTTCGAGCCCGAACAACGTAACGGTCGGGCAGACGCTGACGATTCCGTAAACTTATATAAATCAAACAGTAAGGCCGGGTTCATCGCCCGGCCTTTTTTCTATTTCAATGCCAAGTTGTTGGCGTTCTCGGCTCCGAGTTCCTTGAGCCGGCTGACCACCCTTTGTATCAGCCATTCCGGGGTCGAGGCACCAGCGGTGACGCCGACCGTTTCGACGCCTTCGAGGTCGTCGGGGTTGATATCGGCTTCGGTCTCGATCAGGAAACTCTTTTCGCAGCTTTCCTTGCAGACGGCGTGGAGCTTTACGCTGTTCGAGGAATGCGTGGCGCCGAT
>JAUCQE010000165.1 GCA_030372865.1 Pyrinomonadaceae bacterium | reverse complement strand
CACCGAGATCTACACCGTTCGGAACTCGTCGGCAGCGTCAGATGTGTATAAGAGACAGCGCTGAGCCGCTGCTGCTCGGTCTCAAGCAGCTTTTCAAGTTCGGGAATGCGGCCGTATTGGAGCTCGGCGGCCTTTGTAAGGTCACCCGCCTGACGGGCGCGATCGAGTTCGAGTTTCGCCTCTTCGAGCTGCTCCTTGCCCGTCCGCATCTTCTCGATCTCGTCTTTTTCGGACTGCCATTTCGCCTTCATCGCGGACGACTTTTCATTGAGGTCGGCAATGCGGCGTTCGATGTCGTTGAGGCGCTCTTTCGATTTCTCGTCGGTCTCGCGGCTAAGTGCCTGTCGCTCGATCTCAAGCTGAAGGATCTCGCGCTCGAGGACGTCGATCTCCTGCGGAAGGGAATCGATCTCGATACGGATACGCGAAGCGGCCTCGTCGATCAGGTCGATGGCCTTGTCCGGAAGGAACCGGTCCGTTATGTAACGGTTCGAGAGAGTGGCCGCTGCTACGATCGCGGCATCTTTTATGCGGACGCCGTGGTGCACTTCGTACCGTTCCTTCAATCCGCGAAGGATCGCGATAGTGTCCTCGACCGACGGCTCGCCGACGTAGACTTGCTGGAACCGGCGTTCGAGAGCTTTGTCCTTCTCAATGTACTTCTGATATTCGTTCAGCGTAGTCGCACCGACGGCCCGCAGCGTACCGCGGGCAAGTGCGGGCTTCAGCATGTTCGACGCGTCGATCGCGCCTTCGGACGCACCGGCTCCAACGAGCGTATGGAGTTCGTCGATAAAAAGGATGATCTGTCCTTCCGCCTTCTCGATCTCTTTGAGGACCGCTTTCAAGCGGTCTTCAAATTCTCCGCGATACTTCGCACCCGCGAGCATTGCCCCGAGATTAAGCGAGACCAATTTCTTGTTTTTCAGGGTCTCCGGCACGTCGCCCGAAACAATACGTTGGGCAAGCCCTTCAACAATGGCTGTTTTTCCGACGCCGGGCTCGCCGATGAGCACGGGGTTGTTTTTGGTACGGCGTGAAAGGATCTGGATCGTCCGACGGATCTCATCATCGCGGCCGATCACGGGGTCCAACTTGCCCTTGCGGGCACGTTCGGTCAGGTCCTGGGCGTATTTCTCGAGTGCCTGGAAATTCTCTTCCGCGTTTTGGTCGGTGATACGCGAGCCGCCGCGCATGTCGGTGATCACCTTTTCGAGGTCTTCGTGCGAAACGCCGTTCGAACGGAGAATCCGGCCGGAATCGCCGACCTTTTCAGCCGCGATCGCTAGCAGCAGATGCTCGGTCGAGATGTACTCGTCCTGCATCTTCTCGGCTTCTTTCTGCGATTCCTGAAAGATGGTGTTCGTCCGCGAACTGA
>JAUCQE010000164.1 GCA_030372865.1 Pyrinomonadaceae bacterium | reverse complement strand
CGGTGACGTTCGGAATTTCGACCGACAAACCGGCACAGGGCGACTATGACGGCGACGGCAAGGCGGACCAGGCCGTGTTCCGACCCTCGAACGGAACCTGGTACCTGCTGCAGAGCACGGACGGCTTCACGACGTTCAACTTCGGCATTGACGGCGACGTTCCCTCGACCGGCGATTACGACGGAGACGGCAAGGCCGACGCTGCCGTTTTCAGGCCCTCGAACGGCGTCTGGTACCTGCGGCAGAGCACGGCCGGGATCTACTCGCAACAGTTCGGCATAGCGACCGACCGCTCGGTCCCGAACGCGTATCTGGCGCAGTAAAGAGAGGCAAGAGCAAACCTTCCGGCCGTCCGCAAGCGGGCGGCCGGTTTGCTTTTGGCGGAGCGTTCGGGATAAATTCAGCTATCGCCTCTCACGGCGTAAGTCTCAAGCCAAATGCGAGCAACAAATAGACTTTCCCTATTCCCCGCGGCGAAGCTGGCGTTCGCATTCCTGTTCATTTTTTCCGTATTTCTTCCGGCCCGGCCGGAATCGCTGCCCTTGCGTGTATTCACTTCCGGCGACGGGCTCGCGACGAGCGTCATCCACACGGCGTTGATGGATTCGGACGGCTTTCTTTGGTTCGGCGGACGCGGCGGGCTGAGCCGGCTTGACGGCAACGGCTTTACTTCATTTTCGATCGACGACGCGATCACGGCGCCGCTCGTTCACGCGCTGCTGGAATCGCGCGACGGCCGGTATTTTTGGATCGCGGCGGACGAAGGGCTTTACCGCGTTGCGAAGGACCGCGACGCGAAGCCCGCGATCATCGCGGAGAAAAGTGGCGGGATGCGGCGGCTGAACGCCGTCAGGATCGTAAAGCGCGGATTCTGGGTGATACATGAAGAGCCGGATGGGACACTTCTCGCGGGTTCGTCCGACGGGCTACACCGGATCAGGCTGAACGGCGACGCCGAGGCCATAACAGAAAAGATCGACTTTAACAACACGCTCGACCTGGTCGGCCGTTCGGGGATCCGGGATTTCGCCGTCGGGCCGGACGGCACACTCTGGGCGGCGGCGGACGCGGGCCTTGTGCGACGGACGAGCGACGGCCGCTGGATCACCTACGAACTGCCGCGGATCGTCGAACGCGGAATGGAATCATACGCCGTAATGGCGGAGCCGAATGGTTTGATATGGCTGACGGCGCGGACAGGTGCCCACATCATGCGGCCGGGCCCCGAAGCAGACCTCGCGGGCGTTCCGGATGCGAGCCATATTTCGGTCACGCCTGCGGAAGTTAGTGTCGGCGAGATGGGAACGATAGAAATGCCGGCAAACCCGGGCGGCCTGATCCGGCTTTCGTTCATGGACGAGGACGGCACGCAAGCAGGCGAGGCGATAGCGTCGATCCTCGAATCCATACACATGGCAAGCGACGGACGGATCTACGTACCGACCCGCCGTGGGCTTTACGTCTTCAATAATGATAGCTATATTCGCTATCGCGACGAGCGTCTGCTGCCGGATCTAAGCAGGCGGATCATCGAGGACCGCCAGGGCGATCTATGGTTCGGGACCTTCGCGGGGCTGATAAAGATGGAACGCCGCGGGCTGACGAGCTTTCTTGCCGCCGGCGGATTTCCCGAACCGAACATCCACAGCATCCACGAATCACCGGACGGACGTGTACTGATCAGCCACGGCACGTGGCGGATGAGCGTGTTCGACCGCAACCGCCCGGAACATCTGACGGCCGCGATGTCCAAAGACGCGCGCTTCAGCTGGACCTCTTTTCCGTTGGTACCGGATAGCACCGGAGCCGTCTGGGCACTTGAGACGACCGGGCTTTTCAGGTTCCCGGCAAGGGGCGACATCCGTGCGACACTCGCGGGCACGCCCAAAAGGTTCGAACCTGTCTTCAGGGCCCTCGAGAACAAGGCGGCCTATCGTGCGTTCACCGATTCGAAAGGGCGTCTTTATGTCGGCCTTCGCGGCCCGTCGCCGGAAACGACGCTGGTCCGCATCGACCCGGTAACCGGCGAATGGGAGGATCTTTCCGCCGTACCCGGCATTCCGCCAAACCGCTCCGTTGCCTCGTTCGCCGAGGACAAGCTTGGGCGCATCTGGTTCGGGTTTTACGGCGGAGACCGTGTCGTGCGGCACGATGGGTCGAGCGTTCGTGTCTTTTCGACCGAGGACGGGCTGCCCGAAGGAAACATCCTCGCGATGCACACGGACGCGGCCGGCCGGATCTGGCTTGGTTCCAATTCAGGCGGGCTCGCGGTGATCGAGGACCCGACCGCCGAGACGCCCGTCTTCCGCCGCTTTCGACAGGCCGATGGGATGACGAGCGACAATATCCGCTGCATCACCAGCGGCGCGGACGGAATGATCTACGCGGGCACGGTACGCGGCGTTTCGGTCATTGACCCGAAGAGCGGGACGATCTCGCGCATCACGACGCTCGACGGGCTGGCCGCGGATTTCGTGCAGGCGGCGTTTCGCGACAGCCGCGGGACGCTCTGGTTCGGAACTTCGAACGGCCTCTCAAGGTACGACGTTCGGGAAAAGGCCGAACAGCCCTTGCCGCAGGTCTGGATAAGCGACGTCCGCATAGCCGGAAACCGCTACAACATTTCCGAATTCGGCCAGTCGAACATCAACGACATCTCGGTCAGCTACGCCGAGAACAACGCCGAGATCAGCTTCATCACGAACGGCGAAGCGGGCCGGACGCGGTTCCAATACATGATCGAGGGCTCCGGCGCGTCGTGGTCGGCCCCGAGCGAGCAGGCCTCAATAACACTTGCGAACCTGTCGCCGGGAGATTATTCATTCCTTGTCCGGCCGGTCACCGAAGACCTGCGCGTCGGCGAGGCAGCCCGGATGTCGCTGAAGATCAGCCCGCCGTTCTGGCGGACCTGGTGGTTTGCCGTGATCACACTGCTGTTTGCCGGAGCAATGGTATTCGCACTCGACCGTTACCGCGTCCGCAAGACGCGGCAGGTCGAGTCGGCACTTGCGATGTCGGTGGAGAGCGAGACGCGGTTCAGGACGCTCGCGAACACAGCCAACGACGTGATCGTGACGATCGACGAGGACAGCGTGGTCGTTTTCGTGAACGATGCCGTCGAGCGGGTGTTCGGCCATCGCCCTGAGGACCTGATCGGCAAGGAAATGTCGATGATGATGCCGGAGCGGATGCGGGACGGCCACCACAGCGGCATCAAGCGATATATTTCCAGCGGCAAGCGGTCGATACCGTGGTCGGGCGTTTCGCTGCCGGGGCTGCACAAGGACGGGCACGAGATACCGCTCGAGCTTTCGTTCGGTGAATTCGAACGCGACGGCAAGCGTTACTTCACCGGCATTGCCCGCGACATCTCAGACCGCGTCCGCGCCGAGCGTGCGTTGAACGAGGCTCGACAGGAGAGGCTCCGCGAGCTCGAACGCGTCCGAACGCGTATCGCGACCGACCTGCACGACGACATCGGCTCGTCGCTGACGCAGATCGCTGTTCTCTCGGAGGTCGCAAAGAGCCAGGCCGGGCAGATCGAAGCGGCGAATCTCACGACGCCGCTCGAACGGATAAAAACTGTCTCGAAGGAACTCGTCGCCGTGATGAGTGACATTGTTTGGGCGATCAACCCGCAGAAGGACAACTTGCACGACCTTGTGCTTCGTATGCGGCGGTTCGGTTCGGATGTGTTCACTTCGCAGGGCGTCGGGTTCGAATTCAACGCTCCCGAACCCGATGGCGAGATGCAGCTTGGCGCAAACATCCGCCGCGAGGTATTCGCGATCTATAAGGAAGCGGTCAACAACGCGGTAAAATATTCTGAGTGCCGTCACGCACGCTGCACGTTCACGGTCGATGGCGACCGTCTGCGGCTTGAGATAGCCGACGACGGAAAGGGCTTTGACACCTCGGCGGTGCTAAGCCCGGAATTCAAACCCGACATGGGCGGCAACGGCCTTGCGAGCATCCTGCGGCGTGCCGCCGACCTTGAGGGCACGTGCCGCATCAACAGCGTTATCGGAAAAGGCACGACGGTCACGCTGACCGTGCCTCTGCACGTTCAGCGAAACGGAGATCACCCGCCCATATAGGTGGTGCGAGGGCCGCCTGCATCGAGTAGCCTCTAGATGTGGCAAGTATGCAGGCAATAGAAGAACTAATGGCAGCAACAGAAGAAAAGGTCATCCGGGCGATGATCGTCGAGGATCAACGCGACCTTCGCGAGGGGCTCTCGACGCTCGTGAATTTTACGCCGGGTTTTACGTGCATAGGGGCATTTCGAACGATGGAAGAATGCCTCGCACGCGTAAAGCACGACGTGCCAGACGTGATCCTCAGCGACATAGGGCTTCCCGGAATGTCCGGCATCGAAGGCATTCGTACCCTCAAGGACGAGCATCCGGACCTGATAGTACTGGTGCTGACCGTGTATGACGACAACGAGAAGATCTTTGACGCGCTGTGTGCCGGGGCGAGCGGTTATCTGCTGAAGCAGACCGAACCGGCGGAATTGCTGCGATCCGTCCGCGAGGCCGTCGGGGGCGGTGCGCCTATGTCGCCTGAGGTTGCGGCACGCGTGATCAAGCTCTTCCGCGAGGTACGGCCGCCGGAAAAGGTCGATTACGACCTGACGCCGCACGAACTTCGGCTGCTGAAGCTGCTGGTCGAGGGTTATAACTACGTCACGGCCTCCGAGAAGCTCAACATCTCTTACAACACCATCAAGTTCCACGTCCGCAACATCTACGACAAGCTGCAGGTGCATTCAAAATCCGAAGCCGTCGCGATAGCAATGCGCGACCGGCTGGTCTGATCGAAAATAGATTTCTTCGACGCGCGAAGTGTGCTCCCGATATGGGGGACTTCGCGCACTTTTCTGCCTTACTTTCGAAAAATCGGCGGCGAGCTGCTGTTTGCAAACGCGAACACATCATTTTATTTCCATCCGAATGGGTGGGGACGCGAACGGCGAAAACGCATAAATTCATGAACGAAGCGGACGAAAAGCGTTCGCAAATAATTTGGAGCATTACATAATCATGAGCCGAAATTCGAAATATTTGATCAGGACCTTTACCTTATTCATCGCACTTTTCATCCCCGCGGCAGTGGCCTTCGCTGCTCCGCCGGCAAACGACAATCTTACCGGAGCCGTCGTCCTCAACGGCCCGACCGGGAGCATCAACGGCACCGCCGCCGAAGCAACGCGAGAAAGCGGCGAGCCCGAGCACGCGAACACTGGTACGGTCTATTCGACCGTCTGGTACACATGGACGGCGAGCGAATCAAAACCGGTCGTCTTTGAGATCTCCTCGCACGCATTCGATTCCGCGATCGCTGTTTACACCGGAAGCAGCTTTCCGCTTCAATACATATCGCTGAACAACGATACGTTTGCGAACCGTCCGCGTATCGCGTTCGAAGCTGTCGCCGGCACGGAATACAAGATCGCCGTCGGGCTTTATGGCGTAAATGGCAACGCCGGTGAATTCACGCTTCAGTGGAGCGTCAGCAATACCCCCACAAACGATAATTTCGCGAACGCGCTTGTACTTCCGTCAACACTGTCGGGAAGCGTCGCGATCACTAATCAGAATGCGACCGTCGAGACGGGCGAACCAGTTCATGTCGCCGGCAGCCGCTCGGTTTGGGTCAACTTTACAAACACCACGCCGCACGACTACGGGATGACATTCGTCACACGCAGGTACGCAGTCGCAAACGACACAACAGTCGGGGTTTACAGCGGGAACGCGGTCGAAAGTCTGACGACTATCGTAAAGAACGACAACCGCCCGGCACAGGCTTCAAGCGAGGTCCGTTTCATCGCCCGCTCCGGGCAAACTTATCGCATCGCGGTCGACGGCGGTAGTGGGAGCGACGAATGGTCAACAACGCTGGAATGGCAGATAAGTACAGTACCGGCCTATTCAGATTTTGGCACCGATTTTGGCAGCGGCCACGTATTCTACGATCGTGCCGCAGACATAACCGTTTTCCGTCCGTCGACCGGCACGTGGTGGATCAGGAACTCGCATACGGGAGCGGTCCGTGCCGTCCAGTTCGGCCTCGCGGGCGACACGCCGGTTCAGGGCGACTACGACGGCGACGGCTTGACCGACCTCGCGGTGACCCGCGACGAAGCTTCGGGCAAGGTTTGGTACATAAGGAACAGCTTTGACGGCTCTTACACGATAATGCAGTTCGGCCTTGCGGGCGATAAGCCGGTCACGGGTGACTACGACTATGACGGCCGCGTGGACATCGCGGTCTTTCGCCCCTCGAACGGCACCTGGTACATCCGCCGCAGCAAGGACAACAGCGTTTGGATCAAGGAGTTCGGATTCGAGACCGACATTCCGGTCGTCGGAGACTTTAAGGGAACGGCTCCCGGAACGGACATCGCGGTCTATCGTCCGAGCAACGGGACCTGGTACGTGCTGAACGGCGACATCACGATGTTCACGCAGTTCGGTG
>JAUCQE010000163.1 GCA_030372865.1 Pyrinomonadaceae bacterium | reverse complement strand
TGTCTCGTGGGCTCGGAGATGTGTATAAGAGACAGTCGCCTCAGTAAAAGAGCTCACCCGTAAACCGGTGATCGTTCTTACCAATTCGACCCTGCTCGGCGATCCGGAGGTACGGGCGGAGATATCCCTCGCCGATCGCATTTACTGCAAGCTCGATGCATGGAGTGACGACCAGCTTCGCCGGATCAACAGGCCGGCAGAACAGATCTCGCATGAAACCATCGTCGCCGGCATCGCCGCACTTCGCCGTGAATTCCGTGGTTTCCTCGCGATCCAGACAATGATCCTGAGCCAGGCAAAACGGCACGACATCGAACGCCTGGCAAAGATCCTTCGGCTCATCGGCGCCGATGAAGTACAGCTCAACGTCCCTGCGAGACCGGTTCCTGCCGAATGGAACCTCAGCAATCGCGGCAACCGTGTTACCGGCGACCTTGGGTCGCGAGCGATGAAACTCATTGCCCCGGCACAGCTGCTGATGCTAGCGGACGTTATCGAAGAACTTACATTCCTTCCGGTGATAACGCCGCCGTCCGTATCGAGGCCTGCTGCGGGACTCGGACACAGCTAGACGCCATCGGTCGCCGATCATTTTCCTTTTATAATGTCGACAATGCATAACGTTGATATCGACCTCGTTGAAATGACGCTCGACGTCATGAAATACGCGATCAACCGGATAACCGATATGGATCCGGTGCTCGGGAAACCGAAGACGGAAAAAGAACTCCGCTCTCTCGTCGGTGAGACGATCACGCCGGCCGGCATAGGCGGAGAGACAGCGTTCAAGTTGTTCCGCGAGATACTAGTCAAGGCCAGCGTACCGATCGACCATCCCCGACATCTGGCGTTCGTACCTGCCTCGCCGACACGCGCGGCGATAATGTTCGACCTGGTGACCTCAGCAACGAGTGTCCACGGGGCATATTGGCTCGAGGGCGGCGGCTGTATCTTTGCAGAGAACGAAGCGATGCGTTGGTTGGTCTCGCTGACCGGGCTTCCCGAGGGGGCATTTGGCGTGTTTACGAGCGGCGGGACCGAAGCAAATCTTTCGGCCATGGTTGCCGCCCGCGAGGCATGGCGAGCTAAGGACGAGGCCCGCGCAACAAAACGCGGCTTGATCATCACATCAGACGGAGCCCATTCGTCCGTAAAGGCGATGGCAAAAGTGATCGATGTCGATGTTGAATATATCAATACCGAAGGCCGTTTCGAAGGCTCGGCGTTGATCGAAAAAATGGCCGGTTTATCGGAAGAGGACAGGTCCCGGCTTTTCGCCGTCGTTGCCACCGCAGGCACGACAAACGCCGGAATAATCGACGATCTGGCCGGAATCGGCCGATACTGCCGCGACAACGGCATTTGGTTCCACGCTGATGCAGCTTATGGCGGCGGAGCTTTAGCGGCAAGCTCTGTCCGAAATCTGTTCAATGGCATTGAATTAGCCGATAGCATTACGATCGATCCGCATAAATGGCTTTTCTCGCCCTACGATTGCGGTGCGGTGATCTACCGCGAACCTGAACTTGCCCGGCAGGCACGTTCGCAGGGCGGCTCATATCTTGAGATTTTCCACGACGAGGGTGCCCGAGGCTTCAACCCGGCCGACTATCAAATTCAGCTGACCCGCCGGGTCCGCGGCCTGCCGTTATGGTTCTCGCTTGCTATGCATGGAACTGACCGGTATCAGACCGCCATCGAACGTGGCATTGAACTGGCGAACATCGCCGGAAGAATGATCGGTGAAACCGGCTATACTGAACTTGTTCGAGAGCCGAGCCTCTCTTGCGTTCTTTATCGCCGGAACGGGTGGACGCCCCAGGATTACATCGACTGGACGTTCAAGAATCACAGCGAGGGCTTTGCCCTTGTCGCTCCGACCAAATGGCGAAGCAACGGCAGCCACGAGACCGTTGCCCGCTTCTGTTTTATAAATCCCGACACGACCGAGAAGGACATTAAGGACATTCTAGAAACCATGCGCTAAGATCCCGGCATAGGCCTGCAAATCACGCCACGACCCTCGTGGCGTGTTTTGTTTGCGCTCGCGACTAGGGTAAAAGTAGATAAGAGGTGTCCCAATTGGAAAAACCGAATCTCAGCGGGATCAGCGAAGATATTGTCTCTCGAATGATCAAATATGGCGTCAAGCGGAAGTTCCGCGAAGGCACCCGAATATTCGCGCAAGGCGAAAAGGCCGAGTTTCTTCCCACGGTGCTTAGCGGCCGGGTCAAGATGGTGCGATTTCCCGAGCCGGGGAAAGAGGTGATAATCGGAACGTTCGGACCGGGTGAGATATTTGCGATTCCGCCGGCACTTGACGGAAAGGCATTTCCGTCGACGGCCATCGCGATGGAGGACACTGAATTGCTCGTTCTCGGGCGCGAGCACTTTCTCGACCTTTTAAGTTACTCGACTGATTTTTCCTCCATTATCATGCAGCGGGTCTGCGGCATTCTCCGCGACCGCAGTGACACGATACACGTCCTAGCGAAGCAGTCTGCGGAACAGCGGATCGCAAAACTTCTTGCCTCATTGGTTGAGAAAGAAGACGTCGTTTTTCCGTACAGGGTTGGACTGCGTCGGCAGGACATCGCAGAAATGTCCGGCCTTACGCTTGAGGCAACGATCCGAACGATAAGAAAGATGGCCGATAAGGGACTCTTCGATATTTCACGCGGAAAGATCGTGATCAACAACAAACGGGACCTTGACCGGGTATCGGATGCTTAGACTGAGTTTTCGTAAGCGCTCGGCCGTGCCTGTATCCTGTCTAATATCGATACCTTTTCCGCTTCCGTCGTGATCTTATCGAGGGCCGGAAAGAAGTAGTCGTGTTCGCGGTGATCGTGGTGGCTGCTGAGACGTTTGTAGAATGACTCGCGGTCGAGGAGCAGGATGAGTCCCTCTTCCGGGCTTTCTTCATCTACGAGCTTTATCGTTTGTTCTTTGAAGAGGTCGATATGGGCGAGCATCTTCTCGTGCTCATCGAGAAATAGCTTTATGCCGCCGCCTCTCTGTATCTCTGCCCGTTCCGCGTAGATCGGCATCAGGATGTCTTCCTCGTCCCGCATATGGCGGCGAAGTTCCCGCTCGTAAACAAGGAGATGCTCTAACGCCTCGCCAAAACGGAAATGAAGCAGGGCGAATTGATGGCGTTGGAAGTACAAATCGAGATCGTGGTGAAATTTCAATAGATCGCTGATCAGCTTCATTGCTAAATTATCGTAGAACTCACTCGGGACTATCAAACCAGCAGTGATCTGCCGAACGGATCGCCGCCGACGCAAATGGTTAGAACGAATAAACGGCTCCAAGATTGACGTGATTCGAACGCTGTCGTCCGGTCAGGGTCCAATCGGTCTGGAACCGCCGAAACTCGGCACCGATCGAGAACTGCGGTGTAAACTTGTAGATCAAATCAAAGGCATAGGCGAGGTTTCGCTTCTTGAGGTCGCGAGAAACGAAGGTGACCAAGTCCTCATTTCGCGGGTCGTCGATACCAAGCGACGCGTACAGCGAAAGCCGATCCTTAAAGGCATCAGGTGTAAATCCTAACTGAGTCCAACCACCGTGTGTTCCGATGCCGCGGACGCCGGCGGCCGTTACGACAGCCCCATTTCGATAAGCAAATTCAGTGTTATATCCCTGAAAGATCCCACCCTGGAAGCCGGCCAAATTACGGCCAACGAATGCCTCACCGGCGATGATCAGCCGCTCGTGAAGCGGCAGGTTCCAATCGAGAGCAACCCCGAAAGAATCGATCTCGTAACGCGTATTAGCGGCTCCGGTGTATACGCGAGATCGGCCGTAGTGCCCGGAGAACCCGATCGTTGCTGTCTTCTTCGTACCGAACGGACTCACATTTGCGACTGCCGCCCGGGCCTCGAAAAATGGCATTCGGGACGTCGAACCTGAATTTGGCTGGAGGAAGAAAGGAGCGTTTGTCGCAGAGTCGCCGGTTTGCGGTGCCGCCACTGCCCCCTGAATCAGGAAGTACTTCCCGGCCTTATGATCAACCCGCACCTGCGGTAGCCGGGCCCAGTTGTTGCCCGCTGCCGCCATCTGCGGGATCGCGGCGGTTGCGAGCGATGTTGGGCTCACCGGGGCAAACACAGACCAATCCTGGCCAAGCGTCAATGAAGTTTTTTCCCAATCGAGACGAACATTTGCCAATCGTAATCTAACCACGCCGAAGTTCTCTCCAATACCGATCGACGGAAAACCGCCGAAGAAATCCGCCTCCAAGATTGCGTTCAGTTTTGCTTCACCGACCTTTGCCCCCTCGAGCCGCACGCCCAACCGGGTCTGCCTAAGGCTTGCGCCTGTGTTTCCACGCCCGGTTGAGGTCGCGAAGAGCGGCACGTCCGCGTTGTTCGTTCCACCGCTGTTGCCGAATGCATTGAAATATATCGATCCGTACGGTGTAAGCCGTGCACTTCCCACATTAACGCCCAGGTCCGGCTTTGTTTGCGCCGGAGCTTGCTTTGATCCCGCACTTTCCGCCTTTTCAGGTGCGGCCGTCGGTGCAGAAGCACGTGCGGCCTCAGCTTTTGGCTCATCACCCTTCAGCGCCGCGATCGCTGATTTTAGAGCCTCGAGCTGCTCCTGCATCAGATTTACCTGAGCTTCGAGCTGCTTGAGCTTTTCGGAATTCTCATCGGCATTTTTCTTCGGTTCAGACGCCGCATTCTCCGATGGCGACTGTCGTGTCTCCTGCGACGACTGTGCATATCCTTGAGCGGCCAGGGCGAAAGAAATAAAGAGGACAGATTTTACCGCCGAGCGAACGGCACGGCGGGAAGCGTTGATTTTCATTTGTGACCTCGTGGGTGATAGTCCGTTCTTTTTAACGAAAATAAATTATCTGCCGGCTTCAAATCTAAGCACGGTCGTCTTGCCGTCGAAATCCTCCACGTCAACACCATCTTCTTCGCCGGTATGACTGAGGATAAATTTCACGGCCTTAACGTCTTTGGTAATGTGGGTAAAATCGCCGAGGACGATCTCTACCGTCTGGCGTCCGGCGTGGACGTCGACATCGATACCGGTGAGAGGCAGGCCGGATTCGAGCCAAAAGTCGTTACCACCCTCAAAGACGCCGAGCCGCGTTAAACGGCCAAAGTTCTGCTCGCTGAAAAATTTCAGCATTGAGGCCCATTGGTGCTGCTGTTTCGCATCCGTCATTGTTTTGTCCTCACAATCTAAATTCGCGACTAGGTAAAATAACTGCGAAAAATTCCGCGATCATAGCAACTCAATTGTCACGATCTGCCGGCTCTCTGCTCTAATTATTACGGCTATGCGCCACGATTGCTTTGGCTGAATGCACCGCATCTTCTGCTGCAAAAGAACCCGGTTGCTTCGCGGCAACGATCGAAAACTGCGTTTCTCGATCTAGCGTGGGCGGCGGTCACACGTCGCTGCCAAATGTGCTCGCACGCCTATCGGCACTCGGTTTTGAGCCGATTCAGGGGTTTCGTTCTACCCAGCATCTCGGGATTCGACCGAGCTGTAACTCAGATCTCCACTAGTAGAACAGCAAAGTCCAATCGATCTGCATTCAATTGATCTCTCGATCGCGTGACCGCCAGCCGGCCGCCGCCCCTCGGATTTTCACAAGGAACGAGGTAACAATATCTATGCCGAAGATCTGGCAGGAGCGTTGCGTTGCTATTGAACGGACTGATTGCCCTGTAAGGTTAAAGGTCTGAGCGGTTTATGGCGACGGAAATGATGAACGACAAGCTAAGAGAAACTGAGGCGGTCTTTCGGATCCGCGGTGTTTCGAAGGTGTATCGGATGGGCGAAGTTGAGGTACACGCTCTTCGATCGGTCGATCTCGATCTATTCCGAGGCGAGCTTGCAGTATTGCTGGGAGCGTCTGGCAGCGGCAAATCGACTTTGTTGAATATCATCGGCGGACTGGACACGCCGTCCGAGGGAACGGTTGAATATCTCGATCATATCCTGACGATCGCCGACGACGCTGAACTGACCCGGTTCCGTAGAGAACACGTTGGGTTTGTCTTTCAGTTCTATAACCTGATACCGAGCCTCACCGCGCTTGAGAATGTGCAACTCATCACGGAGATCGCTCAAAACCCGATACCGGCAAGAGAAGCACTGGAGATGGTCGGACTTGGTGAACGGCTAAACCACTTCCCCGCCCAACTTTCCGGAGGCGAACAACAACGCGTGGCGATCGCCCGCGCAATTGCCAAACAGCCCGATGTCCTCCTGTGCGACGAGCCAACCGGTGCACTGGATTACAAAACCGGAAAGATCGTTCTGGAAGTGATCGAACGCGTGAATCGCGATCTCGGCACGACAACGGCGATCATTACTCATAACGCGGCGATCGCAGCGATGGCCGATCGGGTGATCCACATAGGCAGCGGCCGGATCACTGCGATCGACCGAAATGAAACGAAGGCACGTCCGGATGAACTCGTTTGGTGACCGATGAACGCCCTTAGCAGAAAGATGATCCGCGATCTGTGGCACCTGCGAGGCCAGGTGATCGCGACGGCATTGGTCGTGGCCTGCGGCGTGGCTTCGTTTGTGGCGATGCGGAGCACCTACGAATCGCTTGTCGAGAGCCAAAACACCTACTATTCGAAATATCGATTTGCCGACGTATTCGCCAGCCTAAAACGCGCCCCCGAATCAGCCTCTCGATCCATTGCAGCAATACCGGGCGTAGCATCGGTCCAGACGCGCGTAGTCGCAAAAGTCACGCTTGATCTCCCGGACCTGCCTGAACCGGCTCAGGGCAGGCTTATATCGGTTCCGGAAAGCGGCCCCGAAGGCCTGAATCTCCTCTTTCTGGTCCGGGGCCGCAAGCTTGAGCCCGGCAACGCGGACGAGGTAGTCATCAGCGGCGCGTTCGCTGACGCGAACGGCCTTCATCCGGGGGATAGCGTGAAAGCCGTAATGAACGGGCGGTTGAGAAAGCTGCAGGTAGTAGGCGTCGCCCTTTCGCCGGAATACATTTACGAGATCCGGCCTGGTGACATATTTCCGGATAATCGAAGGTTCGGTGTGCTTTGGATGAATCAACGCTCGGTCGCGAGTGCGTTTCAGATGGAGGATTCGTTCAATGATGTAGCTTTAACGCTGTCGCCGGTGGCAAGCGAAAGCGATGTCATTGCGCAACTTGACCGAATTCTGACACCTTACGGAGGCATTGGAGCCTATGGACGAGCTGACCAGCTTTCCCATCGCTTTCTCGCCAACGAGCTTGCCGAACTCGAGGTGCACGGCACACTGATTCCCGTGATCTTTCTCGGCGTAACGGCGTTCCTTCTTCACCTGGTTCTGTCGCGGCTGGTAAGCGTGGAACGCGAGCAGATCGGGCTCTTGAAGGCGTTTGGATACTCTAATGCTCAAGTCGGCCTTCACTACCTACAGCTCGCCGTACTCGCGATATTTGGCGGGATCATCCTCGGCATCGCCACCGGTTGGTGGATGGGTTCCGGGATGGCAAATCTTTACGGTGAGTTTTTCAACTTTCCGATATTGGAGTACGGGGTGTCGTTCTCGCTGGTCATATGGTCGCTGTTGATAAGTATAGGTGCGGCGGGAGCGGGCGCCGCTGCGGCAGTCTACGGTGCAGTGCGGTTGCCGCCTGCGGAAGCAATGCGTCCGGAGCCTCCCGCAAATTTCCAGGCCGGTTTTGTCGAGTCCTCCGGATTTCAGCGAGTACTATCTACCGAATCGCGCATCGTTGCCAGAAACCTAGCCAGACGACCGCTCAAAGCCCTGTTCTCGGCGCTCGGCATCTCGCTATCGATCGCACTGCTTTTCATCGGCTTTTACTTCTTCGACGCGATCACACGCATTGTTCAGGTACAGTTCGAACACACGCAGCGTGAGGATGTTGAGGTGACGTTCAATGAGCCGCGGCCCGCGAGAGCGGTCTTTGAACTGGCGTCGTTGCCGGGCGTGAGAACGGTAGAGCCCTACCGTGCCGTCTCCGCGAGATTGAGGTATGGAAACCATTCCCGGCGGATCGCGATACTTGGAATGGAGGCCAACTCCGATCTAAGACGAATCGTCGATAAGGACCTGAATGTGATCAACGTGCCGGCCGAAGGTCTCGTGCTGGGCAGGACCATCGCAGATTCGCTCGGTGTTCGGGAAGGCGACCGGGTAATTGTAGAGGTCACCGAAGGATCGCGGCCGATCAAAGAGATTCAGGTTACAAAGGTGGCTGAAGAGTTGCTCGGACTTGGGTCATACATGGACAGCCGGGCGTTGAATCGATTGATGAACGAAGGCGAGACCGTATCCGGTGCATTTCTTGCAGTTGACGCAGATGCGCAGCCCGCACTTTACTCGAAACTCAAACGAACACCGGCAGTCAGCGGCGTCAGTTTGCCGCAAGCTGCCCTTGATAGCTTTAATGAAACCATGGCCAAAACGATCGGCACGTCGACGCTGTTCATGATCGGTTTTGCTTGCGTCATCGCCTTCGGAGTCGTTTACAACGGGACGCGGATCACGCTCGCCGAGCGCGGCCGTGAACTTGCTTCGCTCCGCGTTCTGGGCTTCACCGAACGTGAGATCGCAGCGATGCTTCTGGGAGAACAGGGCGTTCTGACCGTAGCAGCGGTACCGCTTGGGTGGATGCTGGGGCTTCTGCTTTGCTTTATAATCACGCGGGTGGTAGACGCCGAGATCGTCAGGCTCCCGATGGTGCTTTCGGTACAAACTTTTGTCTATTCAGCGTTGATCGTAATTGTGGCCGCAGCGGTTTCCGGGCTCCTGGTGGCGTGGCGACTCCGGCGGATGGATCTGATCGCGGTATTGAAGACGAGGGAGTAAGATAATGAAAATTCCCAATAATCGCTACCTGTACACTGGACTCGGCATCGTTCTGCTGCTGGTGGTCGTGTATTTTGTTCTTTTTCGGGAAGACGCAGTCAAGGTAGAGGCAGGCAAGGTCACACGGGGCGAGTTGACCGCATCAATCGACGCAGAAGGCAAGACCAGATATCACGAACGCTTCACGATCACGGCACCGATCTCAGGCAGAATGTTCAGGATAAACCTGCACGAAGGCGACAGAGTTCCAAAAGGATTCGTGTTAACGAAGATAGACCCGGCACCGCCGCGGCCGGTCGACCCCGCAACAACACCCGACACGGGAATTCATCCGTTCGCCTACAACGTCTATATTCCGCAGGATGGTATTCTTACCCGCATTTTCGTCACAAGTGACGGTATCGTGCAGGCCGGGACGCCGATAGCGGAGTTAAGCAAGCCTTCGCAATTGGAGGTCGTGGCGGACATACTGTCGACGGATGCGACCAACGTCAAAAACCACATGCCGGTGCTGATCGAGAATTGGGGTGGAAGCGAGCCCTTGAAAGCTCGGGTTCGTACCGTAGAACCTCAGGCATTTACAAAGGTTTCGTCTCTGGGCGTCGAGGAGCAGCGGGTGAATGTGATTGCCGACCTGCTGAGCGAAGCGCAAGGCCTCGGGGACAATTTCCGTGTGGATTTCAAGATAATCTTGTGGGAAGGCAAAGACGTGCTGAGAGTTCCGGAAAGCGCCTTGTTCCGCATCGGCGACAACTGGAATGTCTTCGTGGTTGAAGGCTCCCGGGCTCGTTTACGCCGCATCGAGATCGGTCAACGTTCGCCGAGCTATGCCCAGGTCGTTTCCGGTTTGAACGATGGAGAAACAGTCGTCCTGCACCCGCCGAACAGTGTTTCTGACGGAACGCGGGTCGACGTGGAATAAATGAGCGATGCGTAACCCATCCTGTTGGCAATGCCGCGGGAAACGTCTTAGAATGTTGCTGAATCCGCAATTAAGAATATGATCGACGCAATTGATCCGAAAGTAATTGAAAAGCCGGTTGTTCGCTGCAATATGTGCGACCGCGAGGTCACTTCGTACAACACCTTCTTTTCGCCGACAAACGAGGTAACGAACGTATGCTGGGAATGCCTCGCACGTGACGAGAAGGGCTTCTTTGCTCACCGGGGATTCCGGCGCGGCTCACGGCTTGGTGTAATTCCGCGGTAACAAGCCCGCACGGTTTACCGATCCCGAAACTTCATTTCACTACAGATGGCGATCCGAAAGATCACTGAATATCCAGAAGCCGTACTTGGCGAGTTCGGCAAGCCGGTCACCGATTTTGATCAGGAGCTTGCAGACCTATGTACGGACATGTTCGATACGATGTACGACGCCGAGGGCGTCGGGCTCGCGGCTCCGCAGATCGGATTGAATTTGAGACTTTTCGTTATGGACTGCGATGGTATCAAGCTGATCGCGGCGAATCCTGAGATCGTCCACACAGAAGGCGAACAATCAGGCCAGGAAGGATGTCTTTCTGTTGGAAAGGTGCCGGCTGTCGTCGTTCGCCCGCTGAAGGCGCGGCTTCGTGCCCAGGACGAGAACGGTGAGTGGTTCGAACGCGACGCCGAGGGTTACGCCGCACGCGCATTTCTCCACGAAACCGACCACTGCGACGGTAAGCTCTTCATCGATCACCTCCCAAAAATGCGCCGCGACATGGTCGTAAAACGCTTCAAGAAGGAAAAGAGTTGGAAATGAAGAATCTTATCTCTCACGTATTTTCATTTGCTTTCGTTTGCTTTATTACCATTAATGCAGCCGCCCAAAGCGTCATCGACGCATACGTTGATCGGATCGCGAAAGCATCAGCCCCTTCAGACATCAAAAAGATCATAAAGAGTGCGGAGAAAGACGGACTCGAAAAGATCGAATTGCTCGATCTTCAGTACGCGGCGTATCTACACGTTTTGAAGCTGGTGAGCGACAGCACGCTGGAAAAGGAAAAACGAAATAGCCTCGCCGTGCTGCTGAACCAGTTGGGAGACGATCTCCCCGCGGAACTCGAAAAATACCTCTTTGAACTTGAAGCTACGGCTCCGCAGAGCCGTGACATTTCGCGGCTCTCGGTCCGCCTCGCTCAACTCCTTTCATACATACCAATTAAGGGATTCTCGCAAAGCGGGAAAGCGAAGATCGCTGAACAGAGGAAGGAGAGGGCTCAGGAACTTTACCTGAAGGCCTTGGCCGTCGAATCGAGCCTCGACCCTCATTCCCTCGATACAATGGCATTATCGATTCTTCTCGCCGATGAGTACCTTGCGGCTGGCGAGATAGAAAAAGCGTTGCCCTTGTACGAGGCCGGTCTTGTCGGCATTGAAAAGAAAGAAGGAAAACGCTCGCTCGCCCGAATTCGAGCTTTGTACGGCCTCGCCCAGATAGCCGACATTGCGGGCGATCTTGAGAGATTTGAGGTTGTCGAGAACGAACTCTCCGACTTTGGAGTTTCGTTCGAACGGACTGTCATCCTTAACGTGCGGACAATAGGCGATGCAAAAGGAATAAAAGGAGGGTTCGGTCGGGTAAAACTTGAAACGACAAATTGGCCCGCGATGGGGCCGGTGGGTTCGACACGAACCAACGGAAACTCAAGCCAGACATCCGCGCCGATAGCGGTTCGCGTTACGCCGGAGGTTAATGTTTTATCAAGTTTCGGCTACAAGGCTCATCCCGCAATCGTGACGGTAGATCACGAAGGGAATGTCACCAATGTTGAAGTAGTATCGCCCGCGTCTCCTAGCAAAAAGATCATCGAAATGGTTGGAAAATGGAAATTTCGACCGTTAGTCTACAATGGCACCCGATCGCAAATGAAAGGATTAGTTTATTGCTGGGTTTCGGGGAGTTCGTTCCCGTAAGATAATTCGTCGAGACCCGGATTTAGCAACCGGCTTGCCCGACGATGAAACCCGCCCGATAGACCGGTAATCCTTTTTCTTCAACTGCCTTCTCGCGTTCGGTCTTCACCGGAAATGGGTTGGCATCGATATTCTCTTCCGCAAACCTCCCCTCTTCTCGGAATAAAGCGAACATTTCATCCGCTAGGAACTCGATATCGGTTTGGACGAACACACGTCCGCCCGGTGAAAGATGTTGTGCGATCGTGTCGATCATTTCCGGGTTCACCATCCGGCGTTTCGCGTGCTTTTTTTTGAACCAAGGGTCAGGAAACTGGATCGTGACTGCCTGTAACACCTCCTTCGGTATATTCTCAAGCAATCGATCAAGCCAGAGCATTGCGTTGCAGAACGAGTAGTGGAGATTCATCGATCCTGCTTCCGCTGCCAGCCTGTTCGCCTCATCAACGAGCGGTTGACGAATTTCTACTCCAAGATAATTCCACGCAGGTTCTGCCTCCGCCATACGAAGAAGAAACCGGCCGCGGGCACATCCGATATCCAGCAGCAGTGGCTTTTCCGGATCTGCAAAAACGGCAGAAATATCTATCGGCTTCGGTGCCTGCCGAAAGAACGGTGCGAGCGGATTTACGTGCTGGTGAACACGGACTCTTGCCATGTGATCAAACAATTCTAAGGAGAAGTAGTACGGAGAACAGGCTAACCGATAGGATAACGCCAAGCGAGACAATTCCGGCAAGTTCGCTCACCTTTCCGGGTTTTGTCGGATCGACATACGGATCACGGGGCACCTGGAAGAATCCGAACAGCACGCCGGTTAAAAGTCCACCGAGGTGCCCAAAGTTATCTACCCATTGATAGAGAACAAGACCGAGAACGACGATGAAACCGAGATTCATCAGCAGATCTTTGCGAAATGCCGGCGACACGAATTGTCGGCGGACGAAGGCGTAAACGATCAGGTAACCGAGCAAGCCGACGACTCCGCCAGAGGCTCCAACCGATGGCACATCGGGTTTAAACAAAAGACTCAGAAGACCGCCCCCGATCGCCGAGAGCAAAAACACGATCGGAACGATCGATTTGTCTGACAGCCATTCGATCACCTTGCCGATGCTATACAAAGCAAGGCAGTTCAAGGTCAAATGGAGAACTCCGTTGTGCATGACAGATCCAGTCAGGATGCGCCAATATTCCCCGTATGCGACAAACGCATGTTTATCAAAACTAGCTATCGCTATCGACTGTTTTAGCCCCGAAGAAATCTGTCCGAATGCAACACAGATGATGCCAACGATAATCAGCGACGAATAAACCGGAATACCCGGACCGGAAAACGATGAAGTTCCGTCCCTTTCGTCTGCCCTCGTGCTTTCGACAACCAGCTCGTCATCTTTGTGTTCAATCGACATGCTCTGCGTACCCTACATCGCCAGCCCGCCGTTTGCGTTTATCACTTCGCCAGTGATATATGCAGCGGCGGGTGAGAGCATAAAGCAGACGATCTCCGCCGTTTCTTGTACACCACCGAGGCGGCCGAGCGGGATCTGCGAAAGGATCTTTTCGCGATACTCGGCGTTCATCTCGCTGGCCATTTCGGTTTCGACCAGTCCGAGAGCCAGGGCGTTGGCCGTTATCTTGCGGCTGGCGACCTCTTTCGCAAGGGCCTTGGTCAGGCCGATCATACCGGCTTTCGATGCAGAATAGTTCGTCTGCCCCAGCATGCCGACTACGCCGGAAACCGACGTGATGTTCACGATCGAACCGCCGTTCTCGTTCTTCATCATCGGACGCAGAACCGCCTTGGAGAAGTTCCATGCACCTTTGAGATTCGTATCGATCACCGCATCCCAGTCGTCTTCCTTCATTCGCAAGATCAGCTGATCGCGCGTTATACCGGCATTGTTGACGAGGAAATCGACGGTGCCGAACTCAGCCGTTACCTGCTTCACGAATTCAGCAGCCGCTTCCGTATTTGCGACGTCGCACTGCGCTGAAAATGCCTTTACGCCTAGCCCGTCGATCTCGGCTTTCAGTTTCTCGGCCTCGTCAGCGCTGCGGGCATAGTTAAATGCGACGTTGCAGCCACGTTTTGCCAGTTCGAGTGCGATGGCTTTGCCAATTCCGCGCGTACCGCCCGTAACGATGGCAGATCTGCCTTCAAATTGTTTCTCGCTCAATTTGTATGTCTCCGTTTTGGTGTATTTCTCGATTCTAGGGGGTGAGCAGGTCAACGTCAAAGCAGGCCTGCGGCGGATGGACTACGCGATAGGATTCCAATATCATTCCCGTTATCACTATGCACCTGAGATTCTTCGTTACCTCCGTATTATTCATCTTTTCCGCTTTCTCCGCATCGGAAGCTTTTGCTCAACAAAGGTCCATCCTTTTCAAGAATGCCACCGTAATCGATGGTTCGGGAACGGCTCGCTACACGGCGGATGTACTGATTACCGGCAATCGGATCGCAAAGATCGGCAAGATCAAGGCATCTCCGGCTGACGAAGTGATCGACGCTTCGGGCCTTGTACTCGCCCCCGGATTCATAGACATTCATAACCATTCAGAGGACGGCCTGGAACGCGAAGGCACAGCCGCAAATCAGGTTTCGCAGGGCATTACTACTGTGGTCGTCGGGCCCGACGGCGGTTCGCCCGACGACATCGGAAAGTACTTCGCCGGACTTAGCGGAAAGATCGGAATTAACGTCGGAGCATTCATGGGCCACGGAACGCTTCGATCGCTTGTCATGAAAGACGATCTAAAACGAGAGTCGACCGCTGCCGAACTCGAAGCAATGTCGAAGCTTTTGGAGGCGGCTATGAACGAAGGTTCTTTCGGTCTTTCTAGCGGGCTTGAGTATGACGCCGGATTCTCTGCAAATACCGACGAGTTGATCGCACTTTCAAAGATCGCCGCGAAGCACGGCGGCATATACATGACCCACATGCGGGATGAGGAGGAGGGCGTTTTGAATGCCATCCGCGAAGCCATCCGCATCGGTTCAGACGCCCGTATCCCAGTTCAGATCTCGCATATAAAAATGGGCAACAGCAGCGTCTGGGGCAAATCGAAGGAAGCGATCGCCCTTGTTGATACGGCCCGAAAGTCGGGCCAGGATCTTACGGCAGACGCTTATCCCTACACCGCGTGGGCTTCGACTATCACTGTTCTTGTACCGAGCCGCAAGCACGAAGATCCCGCCGCGGTACAAAAAGGGATCGATGCGATCGGCGGCCCCGACAAGGTCCTGATCACTAGCTGCAGGGCGTTCCCCGAATACCAAGGCAAAACGCTCAAACAGGCCGCGGAGATCGCAAAGACCGATCCTGTGAATGTCTACATCGAGATCGTCAAAAAGGGCGGTGCCGGCGTTATCGGCTACGGAATGACAGAAGAGGACGTTAAAGCCTTTTACCAGACGCCATGGATCATGGTTTCGAGCGACGGCGGCATCGGAAGCCGGCACCCGCGTGGAACAGGGACTTTTCCTCGAGTCCTCGGCCGGTTTGTTCGCGAGAGCAAGTGGCTGAGCTTAGAGGAAGCTATCCGTAAGATGTCCGGATTCCCTGCTCAGCGGCT
>JAUCQE010000162.1 GCA_030372865.1 Pyrinomonadaceae bacterium | reverse complement strand
TTCTAGCAGTAAGTCGAAGCTTCGGTAAAACAGCATGAACCTTGCTCCGACCGGCCAATGTCTACATCTCCGGGCGAGTCTGGTATTATTTCACCATAAGCAGTTCTTAGACCGACCTTTGGATAATCGAGCGAATAGATGAAAGCAATCGTAAAGAGCAGGGCCGAAAAGGGGCTTTGGATAGAGGACGTTCCCGAGCCGGAAATGGGCATAAACGACGTGATGATCCGCGTTAAGCGCGGCGGCATTTGCGGCACCGACCTCCACATTTACAACTGGGACGCCTGGGCACAGGCGACGATCAACGTGCCGACGACGATCGGGCATGAATTTGTCGGCGAGATAGTTGACGTCGGTTCGAACGTCGTCGATTTCAAGGCCGGCGACATCGTCAGCGTCGAAGGCCACCTCGTTTGCGGTCGCTGCCGCAACTGCATGGCGGGCAAGAGGGCGTTGTGCGCGAATACGCGCGGGGTCGGGGTGAATATGGACGGCGGTTTTGCTGAATTCATCGCCGTTCCGCACACCAACATCTGGAAGCACAAGCCCGGCATCGACCTCGATGTCGCGGCGATCTTCGATCCGTTCGGGAATGCCGTCCACACGGCGCTTGAATTCGAGGTATTCGGCGAAGACGTCCTGATCACCGGAGCCGGCCCGATCGGCATTATGGCCGCTGCGGTCGCAAAGCACGCCGGTGCACGCAACATCGTGATAACGGACGTCAACCCGTTTCGTCTCGAACTTGCCGAAAAGATGGGCCACGTGACGCGCGCCGTCAATGTAAGCAAAACCTCGATCAAAGACGTTCAGAAAGAGCTTGGGATGAAAGAGGGGTTTGACGTCGGCATGGAAATGTCCGGCGTGCCTTCGGCCTTCAAGGACATGCTCGCGAATATGTTCCACGGCGGCAAGATCGCCTTCCTCGGCATCCCGACCGAACAGTTCGGCATCGATTGGAAGACCGTCATCTTCAACATGATAACCATCAAAGGCATCTACGGCCGCCAGATGTACGAAACCTGGTACCAAATGTCCAACCTCCTCGACGCCGGCGTCGACATCTCGCCCGTGATCACGCACCGGTATTCCTACAAGGACTTCGAAAAAGGCTTCGAGGCGATCAAGGAAGGGAACTGCGGCAAGGTCGTTTTGGATTTTTCTGAGATATAATTGTCGTTACGATGCAGGATATTCCGGAGCTCAAACTCGACCGTAGTGTAATAAAGACCGGCGTCACGCTGGAAGATGCCGACGCCGACGAAATTGCATATTGGCGAAACACGACCGTTAGGGAGCGGCTCCAGCACATCGAAAGACTGCGTCGACTCAATTATGGACCTAGAGCTACCGAGAGACTTCAAAGAGTTATTCGAATTGTTGAATGCGAATGACGTTGAGTACTTGATGATCGGCGGCTATGCGGTCGGCGTTTACGGATATTCGCGTTCAACGAACGACTTAGACATCTTTGTTTCTGATGACCGTGAAAATGTCCGGCGGATCTCAACGGCCCTGCAGCAATTCGGCTTTGACACTCAGGCACTCAGCGATCTTTTTCTCGAAAAGCGGAGCATGCTGGAACTTGGTGTCGAGCCGATGAAGGTCCAACTCATGAACTTCGCCGACGGGCTCGATTTCGCCGAGTCCTACGCTTCTCGTAACGTGGTACAAGTGGAAGATATCCATATCAATACTATCTGCAGGTCAGACCTGGTAAAGAACAAAGCCGCGAGCGGCCGCCACAAAGATCTGGCTGACATCGAGAGGCTCGAGAAACTCGGGCGAGAATAGCACCGCTGTCGAGATCTCGTCATTCGTCGTGCATCAGCCCCTATGGAGGGAATTGAGACGAAATCGATGCGGTCGAAGCATGCACTTGAATTGAGGTTATTTGGATTTTGAGGAGATCTGATTTTGCAAACTGCGCGGATCGGAAAGAGCGGCAAACAACCGATTCTTGACGAAATATCGAGGCGTTGGGAGGCATGGTGCAGGAGGCCATTCCCGGAAGGTCCGCATGAGACCGCTGATCCCGAATTAGTTTCGATCGATACTTATTTAGCCGGATGCATCAGCGTGTTTGTTTCAAATCACGGAAAGCTTGACCGAAAGCGGATCTATGTGCTTCGCAGTTGTGCTGCCGAACTGGATCCGGTAATTGATCGTCTGACGGGTGACACAAAGGAGTACTTTACCGAACTCTCACAGTTATCGCATTTGGTTCTTCAGTTCATTGAGTAGCCAGTGTCGCCAATATATTCGAGGATGTCTTAATTATGTACGGCAAATTCAAACAGCATTTAGAAAACACACTCAACGAGATCCGCGAGGCTGGGCTTTTCAAGAATGAGCGGATCATTGAGGGGCCGCAGGACGCGCATATTGATGTGAATGGGCGTGAGGTCCTGAACATGTGCGCGAACAACTATCTGGGGCTGAGCGATCATCCGTCGATAGTCGAGGCGGCGAGGAAGTCGCTTGATGATTGGGGTTACGGGCTTTCGTCGGTGCGGTTCATCTGCGGGACGCAGACCATACACAAAGAGCTTGAGCGTAAGATCAGCGAATTTCTCGGCACCGAGGACACGATCCTCTACACGAGCTGTTTCGATGCGAACGGCGGTTTGTTCGAGACACTGCTCGGCGAGGAGGACGCGATCATTTCGGACGAACTTAACCACGCCAGCATCATCGACGGCGTCCGGCTCTGCAAAGCTCAGCGATTCCGGTATAAGCACAGCGACATGGCCGATCTCGAGGCTCAGCTAGCGGCGGCTTCGGCGGCGCGGTTCAAGATGATCGCGACCGACGGCGTTTTCTCGATGGACGGCTATATCGCAAAGCTGCCCGAGATCTGCGACCTGGCGGAAAAGCACGAAGCGCTTGTGATGGTCGATGATTCGCACGCGGTCGGATTCATGGGCACGCACGGCAAGGGAACGCACGAGCATCACAACGTGATGGACCGCATCGACGTCATCACCGGAACGCTTGGGAAGGCTCTGGGCGGAGCGAGCGGCGGTTACACGAGCGGTAAGAAGGAGATGATCGACCTGCTCCGCCAACGTTCGCGGCCGTATCTGTTCTCGAATTCCGTCGCCCCGCCGATCGTCGCGGCGTCCATCGCGGCGATCGACCTGCTTAACCAGTCGACCGAGCTACGCGACAAGCTGATGGACAATACGCGTTACTTCCGCGAGAAGATCCAGTCGATCGGCCTCGAGGTTTTGCCGGGCGAGCACCCGATCGTACCGGTCATGTTCGGAGAGGCTCAACCCGCGGTCAAAATGGCAGAGGCTCTCCTCGAGAAAGGCGTTTACGTTATCCCGTTCTCGTTCCCGGTCGTCCCGAAAGGGAAGGCAAGGATCAGGACGCAGGTTTCGGCGGCACATTCGAAGGAAGATCTTGATTTTGCCGTAGAGAAGTTTGCGGAAGCCAAGGCGGAGTTGGGTATAGGGAAGTCGGCCGCCGTCTGATCGATTTTCTTCTTTCGTGTACTTCGTGGATAAAACTGAATATCCACGAAATACACGAAGAGCACGAAAAGAAGACGGATAGCGAAAAATAACAACAAGAAAACGGCTTGGGCATCGTGAAATGCCTAAGCCGTTTCGAATTTCCCCGATCCCGATTGCTTAAGCAGCAGCAACCGGCTTGTTAGCGATCGCGTCTTTTGCCTTGCCGGCGATGGCGGCGAAGGTTTCGGGCTGTTTGACGGCGAGATCGGCAAGCGATTTACGGTCAAGCTCGATGCCCGCAAGGCCGAGGCCGTGCATGAACTGCGAATATTTGATGTCGTTCAGGCGGCATGCTGCGTTGATGCGGACGATCCACAATTTACGGAAGTCGCGCTTTTTCAGCTTGCGGCCCGTATAGGCAAAGTTCAAACCGCGCTCGACCGATTCCTTTGCCGAACGGTACAGTTTCGATTTCGTTCCACGATAGCCCTTGGCTAAGGCTAATATCTTTTTGCGCTTCTCGGTGCGCTTATTACCACGTTTTGCTCTAGGCATGTCTTCTCAC
>JAUCQE010000161.1 GCA_030372865.1 Pyrinomonadaceae bacterium | reverse complement strand
CGAACTCGTTGTCGAAAGCCAGAACGCCCGCAGCGTCGAGGTGAAAGCAGAGATGCTGGACCAACGCGGAAACCTGCAAAGCCTAAGCCCCGCACGATTGCAGAAGCTGACTGCCGGCAGGCAAAAGGTCGAGTTCGAGTTCCCGATCGAGGCCGATGAAGACGGCGAGAACAGCGACCTGACCTGGAGCCGCATACAGTACAAGGTCGGCGACGCGGCGGGAATACTGTCGCTTTCGCAGATGATCGCGGACCTTTTCGAGCTGCGGATCATCGCGGCGGACAACGTCGCGGCGGGCATGACCTACCGAGTCCGCGTGAGGGCGTTGCATCCGTTCACTGAACAGGCTGCCGCTGGCGTCGGGATAACGACCGAGGTCGAGCTTGACCTGAAAGGCGAGGACGACCGGCAACTGAAGCTGAACGGCACGGGCGTGACGAACGCGGAAGGTTTTGCCGTTATCGACCTGACGCTGCCGCCGGACGTAAGGCTCGACGAAGACGGCGACGTCCGCGTCCGCGGCGTGAAGAACGGCATAATCCGCGAGGCCACGGAAGTCCTCAGCACCCTACGCGGCGACATTCAGATACTTTCGATCACCGACAAGCCGATCTACCAGCCCGAGCAGACGGTGAACATTCGCGGCATTCTGCTGAAGGGCCTTGAGGCGAAGACGGTCCTCACAGGCAGCACTGTCGAATTTCGCATCACGGACGAGGACGGCACGCTGCTGTTCAGAGAAAAGGCCGAGTCATCCTCGTTTGGCGTAGTTTCGGCCTCATGGCAGATACCGGCGGGCGTGCGGCTCGGCAAATACGAGATCGAGATACGCGACGAAGACGGCGAAACGCTCGGCTTTGAGCGGGTGAAGATAACGCGATACGACCTGCCGAATTTCGTCGTTAATGCAAAGGCGACGAAGGCGTTCTATCTGCCGAAGGATAAGAAGATCGAGGTCGAGGTAAAGGCCGATTATCTTTTCGGCAAGCCGGTGACGAAGGGCAAGGTCCGCATCGTCGAGGAAAAGAGCCGCGAGTGGAATTTCAAGGAACAGAAA
>JAUCQE010000160.1 GCA_030372865.1 Pyrinomonadaceae bacterium | reverse complement strand
CGAACTCGTTGTCGAAAGCCAGAACGCCCGCAGCGTCGAGGTGAAAGCAGAGATGCTGGACCAACGCGGAAACCTGCTAAGCCTAAGCCCCGCACGATTGCAGAAGCTGACTGCCGGCAGGCAAAAGGTCGTGTTCGAGTTCCCTATCGAGACCGAGAAAAACGGCGAGAACAGCGACCTGACCTGGAGCCGCTTACAGTACAAAGTCGGCGACGCGACGGGAATACTCTCGCTCTCGCAGATGATCGCGGACCTTTTCGAGCTGCGGATCATCGCGGCGGACAATCTGCTTGCGGGAATGAACTACCGCGTTCGAGTCAGGGCTTTGCATCCGTTTACGGGCCAGCCGGCGGCGGGCGTCGGCGTGACGTCAAAGCTCGAGATCGAACTCGCGGGCGACGACGAACGCGAGCTGGAGCTCAGCGGTACGGGCGTTACGAACAGCGACGGTTTTGCGGTGGTCGATTTCACGCTGCCACCGGAGGTGAGGCTCGGCGGCGACGGCGATGTTTGGGTAAAAGGCGTCAAGAACGGCATCGTTCGCGAGGCGGAAGAAGACCTGAGCACGCTGCGCGATGATATTCAAATACTCTCCATCACCGACAAGCCGATCTATCAGCCCGAACAGACGGTGAACATCCGCGGCATTCTGCTGAAGGGCCTTGAGGCAAAGACGGTCGTCACAGGTGGCCTCGTTGAATTTCGCATCACGGATGAGGACGATACCCTGCTGTTCAGGGAAAAGGTCGAATCGTCATCTTTCGGCATCGTTTCCGCGTCGTGGCAGATACCGGCGGGCGTTCGGCTCGGCAAATACGAGATCGAGATACGCGATGAAGACGGCGAAACGCTCGGCTTTGAGCGGGTGAAGATAACGCGATACGACCTGCCGAATTTCGTCGTTAACGCAAAGGCGACGAAGGCGTTCTATCTCCCTAAAGACAAAAAGGTCGAGGTCGAGGTAAAGGCCGATTACCTGTTCGGCAAGCCGGTGACGAAGGGCAAGGTCCGCATCGTCGAAGAAAAGAGCCGCGAGTGGAATTTCAAAGAGCAGAAATACGAGACCGACGAAGGACAGGTCCGCGAGGGCGAGCTTGATGCCGAGGGCAAGTTCACGGTGAAGTTCGACCAGGAGGTCGAGTTCGATGACGACGAGGACGACTGGCCGAGATACCGCGACATTAAATACGCGGCCTACGTCACCGATGCCTCGACCAACAAGACCGAGCAGCGGCGGTTCGACGTCCGCGTCTCGCGTGAGCCAATACATGTTTACTTTGTCGGCGACGTATGGGACGTCCCGGCGGGTCTCCCGATCGAGGGCTACGTTTCGACCTTTTACGCTGACGGAACTCCCGCCGAATGCGATGTCGAGGTACTTGCGAGCCCTGACGACAAGGACCGATACAGTCCGGTCGGCATTATCAAGACCAACTCTTACGGAGCCGGAAAGCTGTCGATGCGGCGGCCGAACGTCGGCGGCTCTGACGAATATGTTGACCTGCGTTTTATCGCCCGCGACAGCTCAGGCAAAAAGGGCACCCTCTTCGAACGCGAGATCAGCTTTGACGACGACGAGGAACACATCCGCATCGCGACCGACAAGACCATTTATAAACCCGGGGAGGAGATCGAAGTCCGCATCGCGACCAGCATCAAGCGCGGCATGGCGTATGTGGATGTAGTCAGCGGCTGGTCGGTCGTCGATTCGCGATTTGTTCAGATAAAGGACGGCCGCGGACGGCTGAAGATACCGTACCGCAATTCGTTCAAGGGCGAGCTGACGATCGCCGCGTTCATCGAAGACCCCGAAGATACGGACGAACTGGTCCACACTTCCCGCGGCGTCGTGTTTCCCTTCAAGCAGGGCGTAACGGTCGAGGCAAATTTTGACAAGGCGGTCTACAAGCCGAACGAGGACGTCAAGCTGGACATCGGCGTGAAGGACGTCGGCGGAAACGCGCTTGAAAGCGCTCTCGGCGTGGTGGTCGTGGACCGCGCGGTCGAGGAACGGGCGAGGACAGATGCAGAGTTCGGCGGAACTTTCAGCAGGTTCGGAAGCTGGCTCGGCTACGGAAAGGGCTTCGGTTCGGTGAACATCAAGGACATCAACGAGCTCGACCTGCGCAAACCGATCTCGCCGGAAATGCAGCTCGTTGCCGAGGTAATGCTCCACGATGCGTATTACAGCCCGAACGTGTTTCGCAGCGAGAGTTTTTACGATGAGCCAAGCCGCATTTTTGCCGGCTGGACGCGCGAGCAGTTCGTGCCGATCGACAGCG
>JAUCQE010000159.1 GCA_030372865.1 Pyrinomonadaceae bacterium | reverse complement strand
CGCACGTATTCTGATCGACTTCGTCAACCGCGTGTTCCGCCTTCGCAGCTGCGAGTTACCAGTCGACGGCAGTTTCAACTACCCGTGCACGATGTATTACAAACGCCGGTGCCTCGCACCGTGCGTTTCCGATCTTTGCACCGAAAAAGACTATGCCGAGATCGTCGAACCCGTCCGCGTCTTTCTTGCCGACGAACGAGAGCAGTTTTTGTTAATGCTGGCCGCGAAGATGGACGCAGCGTCGGAGAAGCTCGATTTCGAATCTGCCGCAAGATGGCGTGACATACAGAACGCGGCGGAAGAATACTGGAGCAACAGCCGGACGCTGCCCTGGCTCGGCGGCGCGTCGGACACCATCAGGACGCTCGTTTCCGATAATGGCCTCGATCTATTCCTGGTGACACAAAAAGGCCGCCGCGTTCTCGGTGAGCGGACATACACTTTTCCCAACGCCACATCCGCAGACATATCCGACGCGATCGCCGATGTTATCGAACAATTCTACCTGTTTCACGCTCCACGCGAGATACGAGTCTCGCATCCGCCGGCTCGCCGTAAAGAACTTCAGGCAATACTCCGCGAACGACACGGCCTGTCCGTTCCGATCGTGTTGCTAAATGAGAATAATCAAAAGCTCTTAACCGAACTCGCCGTTTTCCGTTCGGCGACAGATTTGGAGGTAAAGCGTTCGGCACCCGTCGTGTCTGCCGCGAAGATCTCCCGCGAACTCAGGGAGCGATTTTCACTTACTGTCCTTCTACGACGCATCACCGCGATCGACGTTTCGCACATCTTCGGTACCGATCAGACAGCCGCGTCGGTGACGTGGGAAAACGGCAGCATGACGCCTGATTCCGGCGAGTATATGCTTGTCGAGAATGCCGGCGAGACCGCTGCTCTCGCCGCCTTGGTCGCGAGAAGATATGCTGACCGAAAACTGAAAGAACTCGTCCTCATAGATGGCGGACGCTCACAATTGAACGCGGCCGTAAGAGCCTTGCCGCCGGACTCAAACGTCGAACTCATCTCCGCAGTGAAACCGCCCGGCAAGCATTCCGAGGTCTCGCATTTCCTCACGGCCGACGGCCGTCGCATCGATTTTGATCCGTCGTCTCCGGCCATGATGCTTCTGCAAAAGCTCCGCGATGAGGCGCACGATCTTGCCAACGCGATACATCGCGAGGTTCGCGAGTTTTCGAACGTTTACGAATGGGCCACGATTCTTCCGTCGATCACCGAGTCGGAACGACAGAGGCTTCTGGCAGCGTTCAGCACGCGGGCAAAGCTTCTCGGCGCCGAACCGCAACGGCTGATCGAGTTACTCGGACCCGAACGAGCCTCCGTCGCTCTTAATGACATCGCCGCGTATCGGCAAAACGCTCGCCCGCAGGTCCGTCCGCTCGTCGTCCCGGTCACGCTGCAGGACCGCAACGGCGCGGCAGATGACCTTCGCCCGATCGAGAATTTGCGAAAGCCTCGGCGTTAGGTTCTCTTTGGCATATAATTCGGGAACACAGTGAGGTTCACATCATGGACGTTTATTTCCTGATATTCTCGTTGTTCTTTCCGCGGATCGTGCTCGTCGTTTACCTCTTGCAGGGCTGGTATCCGGAGAATGCGGTGCCGCAGTGGGCGGATATCCTTCTCGGCGTTCTCGCTCCACGAATACTTATTCTGATCTACATCTACCAGGCGATGGGAGCAGACAACGTCTGGTTCATTGCCCACCTTTTGGTGATGATACTGACCTACTTTGGCGGCGGCCGCCAGACCGCCCGAAGGCGTCGGAGGGAAGAATAGCCGTTGCGCGGTTAGGCGCGAGAGGTTCTGACGAACCTGTATTGTTGCAACGAAAGAAATCGAGGCGGCTTACAACCGCCTCCAGTGCAAAGTGCTAACCCTTCTCGGGCAGATCTTCATTGAAGGGAGAATATGAGAGTTGTGGACATATCGGCTTCCGGCGTCGGCTCGGCCGCATTTCTTCACGCCGCTCGGCGGTGCGGATGAACTGCGGCTTTCGCCTGCCGATAGCCGAACCGGACATCAGGGATGAGTTGCGGTTCGCCCCTGCCTCCGTTGCGGCCCGGCATCCACAGCCGCCGGCAGCTTTTGTCCGTAGTCTTATGGGGCATACCCGCGAAACATTACAAAATGGACGGAAACTTTTTTCGCGTATATGCCGTGAACTCCGCAAAAGCCGTTGACTACATACCGCATACGACCTAGAATTATCGAACTTCGCGAGCGTTTACAGGCAGCACCCCCTGTTCCCGGCTGTCGGAGTGCGTTCTCCAAAAATGGCCCACGACCTTCCCAAACTACCTGAGGAGTTCAAAGACCTTCTCCGCTGGCTCGGCCCCGATAAGGATGCCGCGACGGACAGGTATTTCTCCATTCGCCGCGGCCTCGTGAAAATGTTCGAGGTGCGTGGCTGTCTCGATGCCGACGAACTGGCGGACGAGACAATCGACCGAGTGGTAAAAAAGGCGTCGATACTGGTCGAAACATATCAGGGCGAACCCGCCGCATATTTCTACGGCGTGGCGAAAAATGTCTTTCGCGAATCGGTCAGAAAGCCGCGGGGTGAGGAATTGCCCGACAACATCGCCGCGTTCGATCCCGACGACGGAGACGAGGGGCGATTCAAATGCCTCGATAAATGCCTCGCCGAGTTAACCAAAGACGACCGCGGCCTCATCGTCGGCTATTACGCATTTGAACCTGGTGAAAAGATCCCGGCCCGGCGTTCGCTAGCATCTTCACTCGGCGTAACGATGAACCACCTCCGCATACGTGCATTTCGCATTCGCGAGTCTCTGCATAAATGCCTGAGCCAATGTATGGAGGGCGTTTAGCGTAATGAAACGCGGCAAAACGACATAAATAATGGGCATGGCTGAGAACCAAGAACATCGATCAGAACTCCGCCGATACTTGCTCAGCACGCTCGCGTCGGAAGACCGCCGCGAGGAGATCGAACAGCGCCTGATCGCCGACGAAGCGTTCCACACCGAGTTGCTCGCCGAAGAGGACGAGCTAATCGACGACTATATCTCCGGCGACCTATCGCCCGACGAACTCGCCGCCTTGCGAGCGAACTTTATCATCACCGACGACCGCCGGGCACGAATCGCGATCGCACGCCATCTACACGAACACGCCCGCTCGATAAGACCTGCAAGCCTCGCATCGGCGCCGAAGCCTGGGTTTTTCGCCGGTATTGCGAGCATCTTCAGAATGCGGCCGCTGGCCGTTTCCGGAGTTGCACTCTTGCTTGTCGCTGTCGGGCTTTTCACGTGGTTCGCGACGCGTCCGGCAGGTGAAAGCAGCGATATCATCGCCGCTATGAACAAGGCCTACGAGCGCGAACGGCCGCTAGAATCTCGCATTTCGGGCCTTAGCTACGCCCCAAAGATCGACCGCCGCGGCCCCGGTGACGCGGGTACTGTTGATACCAACGCACGAACCCGTGCCGAACTTCTCGCAACCGCCGCCTACGAAGAGAATGCCAGCGCAGCCACCCTGCACGCCCTTGCACGCGTCCGCCTCGCCAAACAGGAAATCGCCGGGGCCGCAACGTTGCTCGAGCAATCCGTCCGCATCGAGCCGACCAACCCTGCCGCTCTCAGCGACCTGGGGACGGCGTATCTGGAATTGGCAGGGAAGGCCGGCGATGATGCCCCGGGCCGCCGGTTCGAACTTCTTGCCCGTTCGCTTGAACAGATCGACCGGGCACTCGCGGCAAAGCCCGACCTGCCCGAGGCCCTATTCAACCGTGCGATCGTGCTCGGCAAGCTCAGCCAGCCCGGCCAGGAAGCCGCGGCGTGGCGCCGATATCTCGAGGTCGACAGCACCTCCGGTTGGGCGGACGAGGCCCGCCAGCGGCTAGCCGCACTCGAGGGCAAGGCTTCATCTGCGGCCGCGACCGCCGAAACGCTGACAGCGGAATTTCTTACCGCCTACCGGCAAAACGATGCCGACCGCGCGTTCGAAATAGTAAGCAAAAATCGCGAGATGATAACCGGCAAGCTGATACCACAACAGCTTGCTTTTTTATTTGCCGACACCGGCGACACCGAATACATCGACGCGATGCGTTTCGTCGGCGAGATGGAAGCTGGGCGTACCGGCGACATGCTATGGCGCGACGCTGCCGCCTACTACACCGCGAGGGGAACTGCCAGCATTGCTGACCTGAAGCGGGCCCAGGACAAAGTGCGGGCCGGCTATCTCGCCTGCGAACGCCAGAACTGTTCGGGAGCAACGGCGCTCTTTACTGAAGCTCGGTCGATCTTCGCCGCCGCCGGCGCAATGCCCGAGGCCGCGATCGCCGAATACTGGATCGGTTATACACAATATCGGTTTCGCGATTATTCCGCGTCCGAGCGAACGCTCACGCAGGCGGAGCGGGAAAGCACACGGCTTAACTACCATTGGCTTCGTTCGCAACACCTTACGTGGCTTGCCCAGCTCGATTTCGGCCGCGACAACAGCTCACGCCGCATCGATCTTAGCCGTCGGGCCCTGGAACTCGCCGACCGCACATACGACGACTACAATCGCCAGAAGCTCTACGAAAGTCTGGCGACCGCGTATCAGCGGACCGGGGCCATGGACGACTCTATGAACTTTATCGCCCGTGGACTCGAGCTCGCCAATTCAGGAGGATCAAGCCAGCGTCAGCGGTGGCGAACAATGAATCAGGCGTCCGAAATACTTGCCAGCCTCGGTCTCTTTGCCGCTGCAGAGGCGATGGAGCTCGAATCTCTTGACCTCACCCGTCGAGAGATCGGCGAGCCGAGTTTTGAATATATGTCGCTGCTCTTTGCCGGCAGATTTGCGGCAAAACGCGGCGACCGTGAAACCGCCACGGCGAGGTTTGGGGAAAGTCGTGCGGTCGCTGAAACGTTTCCCACTGAACAACGGGTGCTTCAGAGCGCATTTATCGACCTTATAGAGGCAAACGCCTTGCGTGAATGGGGCGATTGCCTCGCAGCCTTGCCGTTATATGACCGCGCGGTAGCGTTCTATGACATCGACGAATTTACCTTGGATCGGTATGACGCTTACAAGGGGCGGTTGATGTGCTACGTTGCGACCTCCGACGCCAAAGCGATCGACCGCGACGCATCGGTCATTCTCGCGATCCTCGACAAGTACCGGAAGGACATCCGCGAGGAATCGAACCGCAACGCCTTTTTCGGCCGGGAGCAGGAGGTATTCGATACGCTAGTTACCCACGAGCTTTCGCGCGGAAACATAGAGGCCGCGTTCGACCACGCCGAGCGTTCCCGCTCGCGGACTCTTCTCGACATGATGGCGGGCACGACCGCCGGCACCGGCAGCGAAACGGAACTGAAGCTGCCCGAAGAGTTTCGCCGCGAGATGACGTTTTCTGAGATCCGCACGAAAGTCCCGGCAGATGTCCAGATCGTGCAGTTTGCCGTGCTGCCGGAAAAAACGGTCGCCTGGATCATCCGCGACGGTGAGCTTCGCCACGCCGAGGCGGCAATCCGTGCGTCGGATCTGAGTGAGAAGGTCACGGACTACGTAGCCCTGCTTTCGGTCGCCGGAGACGCAGCGAAAGCACGCCGCGAACCTCTTGCACGCGAACTCTATTCGTTACTGATCGAGCCGATCCGAGGCTCGCTCGCGGCAGATAGAACGCTGGTTCTAGTTCCGGACAAGTCGCTGGCAGGGCTGCCATTCGCTTCGCTCGTTTCGCCCGCGACCGGCGAGTATCTGCTGCGCGAATTCGAGTTGCAGAACGCCCCTAGCTCAACCATCTTTATCGCCCTTTCCGAGCGGCCCGCAGCTGAGCAGAAAGAGGAAAGCGTCCTCGCCGTCCTGTCTCTTATACACATCTGACGCTGCCGACGAGTTCCGAACGGTGTAGATC
>JAUCQE010000158.1 GCA_030372865.1 Pyrinomonadaceae bacterium | reverse complement strand
TTCGGAACTCGTCGGCAGCGTCAGATGTGTATAAGAGACAGCCGTGGTCTTTATCTCCTTTCCAAGCTCAAAGAGCCACCCGCCCCAGCTCGCCGCTTGTATCATTAAATTCATGCTAGTATTGATTAAATATTTTTAAGGATAGCAAATTCGCCGGCAGCGGAGAATTTGGTTGACTTTTGAATGTTTTAGAATTAGACTAATTCTAAGTATAAAGGGAGGGAATAAATGGAACTTCATAACACAAAGATCGATCTGGCAAAGGGCAAGCGGGAAAAGATAATCGCAATACTTAATCAATCGCTGGCGGACGCCACGGACCTGAAATCGCAGGCGAAACAGGCACACTGGAACGTAAAGGGGCCGAACTTCATCGCCCTGCACGAACTGTTTGACCAGGTGGCGACGGAGCTCGAAACGCACATCGATGACCTCGCCGAACGCATCACGACGCTGGGCGGGACGGCAATGGGAACCATTCGCATCGCGGCCGGCAACTCGTCGCTGAGCGAATATCCGCTTGAGATAACGGACGGCACCGCACACGTCGATGCCCTCTCGACCGCACTCGCCGATTTCGGCAAAAAGGTGCGTAAGAACATCGACACTACCGACGAGCTCGGCGACAAAGACACCGCCGACCTCTACACCGGCATCTCACGAGCAGTGGACAAACAACTCTGGTTCGTCGAAGCACATAATCAAGCGTAATCAGAAGGCAGAAGTAAAAAAGCAAAAGGCGAGGCCGGAGGGTCTCGCCTTTTTTTGGGTTCAATGTATGCCGATCTTTTCGGAATAGCTGATAGCTGAGAGCTAATAGCTGAGAGCTGGGTCTAATCGTCACAAGTGCTTTCGGTCATTCACGGGCCGAGGCGAACGTCGGCGACTTTGCCTTGCGAATCGAAAAGGACGGTTAGGGTCTGGTCGGTTTTGGAAGTCACGTCACCGCTTTCCTGCATCAGTGGGCCTTTGCGGCTGCCGGCGGTCCAGTGCCAGGTTACGGTTCCATTCTTGTCATCGAAGGAAAAATGATCCGGCGGTTCGGTTACCGCTCGCTCGACCTCTGGCCGTGTCATTCCCTTGGTGATCTTCGTCGCGGATTTTTACAAATTCTTGTACCGCGTGAACTCCGCCTGCTCTGCCTGAAGACGAACGGCTCTCCCGTACGGATTTCCCGGCCCCATAAAGTAAACAGCCATTATGCCCATTGCCGCCAGCGTCAGAATGAAGACCATTAAAATAATTCGATTGCTCATACGCTGGATTGCTTACGGCTATAACGAAATATGGCGGTAAGCAGCATTACCGCGAAATAGGCAACAGGATACCAGTAATATCCGATCGGGCTATGACAGGCAAACTCAAAGCTGCTCGCTTGCGAACCCAAGTCGTTGTATCTCTCGATCATTCCGCAGTGCCGCGCCAATGCGAAGAATACCGAGATGAACGATAAAATAATCCCGCCAATGAGCGTCGAGGATTTGCCCGCACGAAACCACGCCGCTGCCAAGAGAACAAATGGCCCCAATAGAGAGAGCAATGCGATGGTTTCAAGAAGCATGCGATATTTCTGCGACCATGAAGTTGGGCCTATTCAGTTTCCGGTTCGCTCACGTTGAACTCGTTGTAGTGAAACTGACCGTCGCGGAGTTCAACCTCGTAAACAATTGTCGTGGCTGACGGCGAACTCTCGACCGATTTCGGATAATTGTAAGCGTTGAAGAGTTCTGTTTTGAAAGGCAGAATTACCCTGATGGTATATCGGCCGGGTTTCTCCAGCGGGAACCAATAGTAACCGTCGGCGTCCGCTTTTGACCTTTGTTTTAAGCCCTCGCCGGCGATCTCGACCTCGAAGTTCGTCGCAAGCTTTGTGTAATTGAGCACAATGGAACCGGCGATACCCTGTCTTCCTTTTAAACGGTTGAAGCCGTCCTCTATCGATGCAAGTTGTTTTGTCGAATTTAACTTGCGGCTGGCGTTGCATGAGCCGCCGAAGAACATTTCCCCGCGGGTGTCCATTTCGCTGGCGAAGACGATCCACTTTTCGCCGACGCGCGGGCCTTTTCTGTCATCGACGGCAAAGCTGCAGGATGTCCTTTCGTAATCAGCGTACATTGAGACGAGGCGAATCGATGCATCGAGGCCTTTGTAGGTCTTCTCTATCTCAAAGGTCACGCGGCGATCAGGAGTAACGAAGCCGAATCCGTCGTCATCCGGGTCGACCTTGACGACCGAGCGGACCTTGCCGACAAACACTGCGTTGGAATCAGAAAGTTCTGCAAGCCACGGCGTGAATGAAGCTCTACAACTGCATGCCTCGGCTGAGGCCGGAAGAAAAGGGATAAAGACGAACGCCGCGAACAGGAACTGTCTCTTATACACATCTCCGAGCCCACGAGACAGCGCTGTGTATC
>JAUCQE010000157.1 GCA_030372865.1 Pyrinomonadaceae bacterium | reverse complement strand
ACCGAGATCTACACCGTTCGTAACTCGTCGGCAGCGTCAGATGTGTATAAGAGACAGGCGGTGAGACGCCGTGAGACGCTTAAGAGTAACCCCTGAGACGATGCTGAGACGCTTAAGAGACGGGGATGAGACGATGGTGAGACGGTAGAACATATTCCATATTTGAAATTTCATATTTCAGATCTCAAACCTGAGATCGCAGATCCCAGGCTCCCATTTCTCACTTCTCATTTCTCACTTCTCATTTATCACTTCCCATTTCTCATCTCTTCCGCGCACACTCCCTACCGGTCGTGTTTCCGCCTGCCATGCGGGACGTGACGCCTACTCCACCAAATACACATCGTATCATATATGGAACGCTGTGTCACTTATGCGTAGACTTTACACAGCGGCTTATGTTCTGTGACCTTTGTCACGTCATTTTCCGTGGTTTCGACGTACGATCTAGCGAATGAATTCCGATTCGAGATGTCCTTGAGGCGGACGCGCTTCGAGCCGGCCTGAACGCGTTGAATTGACTATGCACGGCCGGTCATGTCGATCGAACTAAAGCGACCCGCAGAAAAACCCATTCGATAGAGCCGCAGAGTGTTTGACCGAAGCATTTCGATCTGAAAAAGGAGAAAAAACGTATGTCGAACCGAATCACGCCGTCACGGACGGTTCTCGTGGTATCGATGCTTTTATTCTCGATACCCGCCTTATCACAAACAAAGCCGGCGACAAATCAGTTCTGGTGGCCGGAGATACTCGACCTTTCACCCCTTCGACAGCAGTCTCCCAGGTCAAACCCGATGGGCAAGGATTTCAACTATGCCGAAGAGTTCAAGAAACTTGACATTGCGGCGGTGAAAGCAGACATCAAGAAGACGCTAACAACGTCACAGGATTGGTGGCCGGCCGATTACGGCAACTACGGGCCGCTCTTTATCCGAATGGCGTGGCACAGTGCCGGAACTTACCGTTCGATCGACGGACGGGGCGGAGCCGGCGGCGGCCAGCAGCGTTTCGAACCGCTTAACAGCTGGCCCGATAACGCGAACCTCGACAAGGCAAGGC
>JAUCQE010000156.1 GCA_030372865.1 Pyrinomonadaceae bacterium | reverse complement strand
TCTCTCACCTTGTTGCGAAATGCCGTCTCGGTGCTCTTGAGATAAGCCGGGTAGGTTTCGGTTTCGATGAAGGGATTTCGGCTCTTGTCGCCGAGCCGGGACATTTTTCCGGCGAGGTCGAACGCCGAGCCGTGCGACGCGAGGAACACATCGGGCTTGAGTTTTTTGAGCTTTGCAAAGGTCGCCTCAAAGACCTCGATGATCTCCGGGAACGCGGCATTGCCAACGTATTTGAAACCCGGCCCGCTCGTGCTGCTGAGGAAAAGTACGTTGTATTTCTTCCCTGAGTCGTTCACCGAATAGCTCCACGCAGTGCTGCCCCGTGTGTGCCCCGGCATAAGTATCGTCTTCAGTTTCACGCCGCCGAGCCTGATCGTTTCGCCGTCGCGGATCACCCTGTCAACGGTCACCGGTTCGAACGGGAACCTGTCGCCGAATGCGAAATCCTTCAGTCCGCCGCGTTCGAGTTGCGGCTTGTCGCCGGCGGAGGCGAGCATCTTCGCTCCGGTCAATTTCTTCAGTTCGTTCAGCCCAGCCGCATGGTCGTAATGCGCCTGCGTGTTGAGCAAGATCTTGATGTCGCTCATCTTGAACCCGAGCTTTTCAACGTTCGCCTTTATCAGCGGCACCGTCTCGGCAAACCCGCTGTCGATCAGGATATGCCCCTTCGGCGAAGTGATCAGAAACGATGTGATCTCCGCCGCCCCGACGTAATAAACATTGCCGATCACCCTGAACGGCTCCACCGGCTTGTTCCACTCCCGGTCCTGCTCGGTAAGCTGTGCAAAAGAATTAAGCGAGAGAAAAAGTATTGCGATGAGAAGTTTTGTAAAACGCATATACGAAAGATACAAGATAACGGGCAGGCGATGCAGCTTTGAGTTCAATTTGAATGCGTCCTGCAGATGCAGGTAATGACACTAACTCCATATCTTCCGTCTATTACTTCACCGAGACCGGCTGTTATGCTCGCAACACTGTGCGATGTGTGATACACTTCATCCCTGTCGCTCGCGTTCCAACGCCGCGGCGTGTTCTTTGAACTTAGTGTATTGCGAAGTGTGAACGGCGAAGAGCGAAGCTTTACTGGGAACCGGCAACTGAAAACTGGCTACCGGTGTCCGAATCTCTGCGGCGCTCTGCGTCTGCCCTCCGCGGCTCTCTGCGTTAAAAAAACCTTTCAACGCAGAGTACGCTGAGAAAAGACGCGGAGAGGAGAGATGAGAAATTCGAAATTTGGAATCTGGAATACCCGAGATCGTCTCACAGCCGTCTCACAGCGTCTCAAAAGACACATGCGCGCGCTGAGACGAGACGATTTGGATAGCGGCTAGCTTTCGTTGACCTTGAGAACTGCGAGGAATGCCTCCTGCGGGATCTCGACGCGGCCGACTTTTTTCATTCGCTTTTTGCCCTCTTTTTGTTTCTCGAGCAGTTTGCGTTTTCGAGAGATGTCGCCGCCGTAGCATTTAGCGATGACGTTCTTGCCCATCGCCTTTACGGTCTCGCGGGCGATAACCTTGTTGCCGATGGCGGCCTGGATCGCGACCTCGAACATCTGCCTCGGGATCAGTTCCTTCATTTTCGCCGTCAGCAGGCGGCCCTTCGCCGAGGCGGTGTCCGTGTGAAGAATGACCGAAAGTGCATCGACCGGTTCGCCCGAGACGAGAATGTCCAGCTTCACCAATTTGCTCTCCTGATACCCGGACAAATGGTAATCGAGCGAAGCGTAGCCTTTCGAAACGGATTTCAAACGGTCATAGAAATCTAGCACGATCTCATTGAGCGGAAGCTCATAGACCAGCATCACGCGATTCGTCGTGATGTATTCAAACTTTTTCTGCACGCCGCGTTTCTCGTCGAGCAGGGGCAGTATGCCGCCGAGGAACTCATCATTGGTCAGGATCGTCGCCTCGATGAACGGCTCTTCGATCTTTGAGATGCGGCCAGTGTCGGGCATCTTTGATGGCGAATCGATCTCGGCGACGGCGCCGTCGGTGGTCGTCACTCGGTAACGCACGCCCGGTGCGGTGGTGATCAGGTCGAGATTGAACTCACGCTCAAGCCGTTCCTGGACGATCTCCATGTGAAGCAGCCCAAGAAATCCGCAGCGGAATCCGAAACCGAGTGCGGTCGATGATTCGGGCTCGAAGAAGAACGATGCGTCGTTCAGCCGCAGCTTTTCCATCGCATCGCGAAGGTCTTCGTACTGCGCGGAATCGGTCGGGTAAAGTCCGGCAAAGACCATCGGCTTTACTTCCTGGAAACCCGGAAACGGCGTATCGACCGACCGTGCCGCCTCTGTGACCGTGTCGCCGATCTGCACGTCCGCAACCGTCTTGATCGAAGCCGTTATGAATCCCACTTCGCCCGGGCCGAGTTCGTTGATAGCCGTCGGCTTCGGCCGGTTCACGCCGATCGTTTCGACCAGGTATTCGCGGCCGGTGTTGAAAAACTTGATCTTCGTGCCTTTCTTGATCGTGCCGTCGATCACGCGGAAAAGAACGATCACGCCGCGATAGCTG
>JAUCQE010000155.1 GCA_030372865.1 Pyrinomonadaceae bacterium | reverse complement strand
GGAGATGTGTATAAGAGACAGTGTTTCCGTAAATGAAGAGAAGGAAAGGGTTTTCGACCGCTTCCGCAACCGGATAATGTTCCCTGTGCTGGACGTGAACGGCAATCCGGTGGCATTCGGAGCCCGTGCAATGGGCGACGATCAGCCGAAATACCTCAACTCGCCCGAAACGCCTGCATACGTAAAGGGGCAGCATCTTTACGGGCTCTTCCAGTCGAAAGAGGCTATCCGGCAGAAGAAGTTCGGTATTCTGGTCGAAGGCTATCTCGACCTGATCGCACTTTACCAGTTCGGAATAACGAACGTAGCAGCCAGTCTCGGCACGGCATTCACTCCGGAACAATCCAAGCTCCTTTCCCGCTTTACAAAACGGGTCGTCATCAACTACGACGGAGATACTGCCGGCATAAAGGCAGCAAGACGTGCGATAGAGGAGCTTCTGCCTCAGGATTTCGACATCAAGGTGCTCGTGCTTCCAGATGGGCAGGACCCCGACGATTTTGTTCGTGCAAATGGAGCCGAAGCATACAACGTCGCCCGCGGTAATGCCCGCCCGTTCCTCAATTTCGTTCTCGAAAACGCCGCAAAGGGCCGCTCCATGGCAAACGCAAAGCAAAAGGCGGAGGCTGTCGAGGACGTGATGCCCGTTCTTTCGGCGATCAAGAACCAGATCCAGAAACGGCAAAGCTTTGACGATTCGATGGCCTACTTCCGCGTCGATGACGAATCGCTCCGCCGCGACCTCTGGCGGACCGTCAAGGACAGCCGGCAGGCCGAACCCGGTGCCGTCCGGCAAAAGGTCAAGCGTGTCTCCCAGTCAAAGGTGACCGTCGCCGAACAGCATCTGCTCGAACTCCTCGTTTTCGACCGCGAACTGCAGGCGATGGTGCTGCCGATCCTGGAAGAGACCGATTACGAGCACCTAGCAACCGGCCCGCTTTTCCACGCTCTTTACCATAATTTTGAGAAACAGGCCGAGAACACGGTCGAAAATCTGCTCGAGTTCGTCGGCGATGACGAATTTTTCCATGATTTCGTCCCTCTCCTGATGATGACTGAGCCGAAACGTGAAGAAGGCGAGGCTCTCGACGACGTTTTTCACCGTTCCGAAAACTGCATTTTGACCCTCCGGACAATGGCTATCTCCAATCGCAGCATAGAGATATCGCAAGAGATGATCGCCGCGGAACAGGCCGGAAATCACGAACTCGCCCACTCGCTTGCCCTCGAACAGCTTGATCTCGCCCGCATGAAGCACGATCTGCTTACGCAGATCAAGGAAATCTGATATAATTTCAGGTTTAAAACGCTCGCGCTCGCTCCGAAACAAATTGGTCCCGAAAAGCGTTTATAACTGAGGATTTTGAACAACGATTTGGACCGCCAAACAGTCTAAGTCGTTTATTGAATATGCCCGATTACGACGAAAAAGAAGACCTGATGGACCGCCTTTTGGCCCTCGGGAAACGAAAGAAATTCTTAAGCCTCGATGAACTCCACCGTGAGATCCCCGAGAACATGATGTCGGCAGACGATCTTGAGGACGTTCTCGAACGACTTGAGGGAGCAAATATCTCCGTTGCCGAGTCCGACGCCCAGCTGCTTGAGCGGGCTTCCAGCATGGCTCTCGACGATGAAGAAGAGGAAGCGGCCGACGAGGACGATCTCGATCTCGACCTTTCCGCCGGTGCTCTCGACAAATCTAACGACCCCGTCCGCCTTTACCTTCGCGAGATGGGTATCGTGCCGCTTCTCACCCGCGAGGGTGAGGTCGCGATCGCGAAACGCATCGAACGCGGCCAGATCAAGACCCAGAAAGCCATCTCGCGTTCCCCGATCGCGGTCGAACGACTTATCAAGATCGGTGAGGACCTCGCAAAAGGCAAAGCCAGCATCCGCGAAACGGTCGTATTTTCCGAACAGGCTGAGATCTCGCTTGAAGAGGACAAGGCCGAGGAATACCTACGCTGGACCATCGAAGGCATCGAAAGCATCCGCGAGCATTATCAGAAGGCCCTGAAAACCTGGGCGTCCCTGAAAAAGGAACAGGCGAACCAGGTCAAAGGCAAGCGTTCGAAAAAGCTGATCCGCCTTACGCGGCAGACAGCTCGACTGCGGCTCGAGATCGCTCATGAGATCAAGAACCTGAACCTGACCGAAACGGCCATGCAGGTCCTGATCTCGGCGATCCGCAAGGTCGTTCAGGATATCCGCAAGCAGGAAGACATCATCCGCAAAGCGGAGAACAGGCTTGAGAAAAAGCCGCCCGCAGCCGAAAAACGCGAGCTGAACGCGAAGATCGCCGAAGCCCGCGGAGTGCTTGCCGAGGTCGAGGAGAAATATCACCTGCCTCCGATCGAGATCAAGCGTGCTTTCCAGACGATCACCGTCGGCGAGGCTGAAACGAATCAGGCGAAACGTGAACTCGTCGAGGCAAACCTCCGTCTCGTGGTCTCGATCGCAAAGAAATATACGAACCGCGGACTGCAGTTCCTCGACCTGATTCAGGAAGGCAACATCGGCTTGATGAAGGCGGTCGATAAGTTCGAATGGCGTCGCGGTTATAAGTTCTCGACGTACGCGACGTGGTGGATCCGACAGGCCATCACGCGTGCGATCGCCGACCAGGCCCGTACGATCCGAATCCCGGTACACATGATCGAAACGATCAACAAGCTCATCCGCACGTCGCGTCTGCTTGTCCAGGAACTCGGCCGCGAACCGTCGTCTGAGGAAATCGCCAAGCGTATGGACATTCCGGTCTCAAAGGTCCGAAAGGTCCTCAAGATCGCACAGGAGCCCATCTCGCTCGAGACGCCGATCGGCGAAGAGGAAGATTCACACCTTGGTGATTTCATCGAGGATCGCTCGATCTTGAACCCGGCCGAATCGGTCACGTTCTCCAATCTCCGCGAGATCACCGACGAAGTCCTCGCCACGCTTACGCCGCGTGAGGAAAAGGTCATCAAGATGCGTTTCGGGCTCGGCAATACCGGTTCCGAGCACACGCTTGAAGAGGTCGGCCAGCACTTCGCCGTTACTCGCGAGCGTATCCGCCAGATCGAAGCAAAGGCTTTGAGAAAGCTTCGCCACCCGTCGCGTTCGCGAAGGCTCAAGGCGTTTCTTGAAGGTAAACAGTAACTCGTCAAAGCGGCGTAGAATGATGAAAGA
>JAUCQE010000154.1 GCA_030372865.1 Pyrinomonadaceae bacterium | reverse complement strand
TCCGCAAGAGAAGCTAGATCGCGTTCAGCATCCTTGCTCGTCGGAACCTTCGGATTCAATGCAGCGGGTTGATCATGGACCCAAGATGAGCTCGCCGTCATCGCTTTCTCGATGGCGCCAATCATCTCGTCCGTCACATTAACTTCGTTAAGCCGCTGCGTTTGTACGCGCGGATCGTATCGTTGGACGACGTCCTTAAAGACCAGCTCCTCTACGGCGCGTTCCCAGCTTTCGCGGAGTACGGCATACCACGCCTTCGCCTGAAGATAATACTCATCGTCCTCACCGTTTTTCTCGAGCTTGGTCAATTTTACAAGGCGGTCCCGCAGCCACCCGATTCTCTTCCCAACCTTCATGACCGGTAGAGGCAGTTCCGGATTGATGATTCCGGGAGTGCCCGAAGCCTTGCGTACGGTAGTTATTTCATAGTCGACCTGTTGTTCTTCGGCGATAGCTTTCATCCGTTGCAGGAAGGAGATCTCGTGTGTGAAGACGATGATCTGTCGTCCCTTGGCGAGTTCGACTAGTCGATGTGCGATATTCTCGCGACGGTCGTGATCCTGAGATGAAACCGGATCGTCAAAGAAAAGCCCGCGGTTGAGCGGATCCATGCGAGCTTCGGTGAGGAAATCGGCGAGAGCGATAGCACGCTGCTCACCCTCGCTCAATATCTGAATCGCGCTCCTACCTTCGATCTTCAGGCTTCGGACCGTACTTCCTTTGGTGTTTCGCTGCGATATCTTCACAAAGGTTGGAGCATCGAGAAAGCGACATTCTTCATTGAACATTGCGAGGTATTCGTCGGAGATGTGTTTGTTATAAAGTTCCCCCGCAAAATTCGTTATCTTTGTCGGCTTGAGACCTTTCATATTCAGGCGGGCTTTCGCTGCCCATTTACTATCGTTGATGTATGCCTCGGCTTTTTTCTGCACTTTCGCGAGCAATAGCCGGTCTTCGAATACCGCGATCTCTCGTTGTACAGCGGCTTTTTCGACTTCCGGATTTGAATCGATCAGGGTGGTCCGCTCCGTGTCGAGTTTCTTTAGGCATTCATCGAAATCGGCAATTGCGGCTGCTATCGGTTTAGGTAGCTCGTTTGTTTCCTGAGCAATCACCGCAGCGAGCACAGCCTCGCGAGCGGCGTTGTACTGCGTGACTACTCCACTCCATTTCGTCGCCATGGCCGCGTCGAAATTCTTTACTGTTTTATACACAGTATTCGAATCGTCGAATACGAAGTCTGGAAGCGAACCGATCTTCAGCTGTATCTCAT
>JAUCQE010000153.1 GCA_030372865.1 Pyrinomonadaceae bacterium | reverse complement strand
GGATGACGGATAAATGAGAGATGAGAAGTGAGAAATGAGAGATTAGATGGTGTGAATATCGATTAGGGACAATGGGCAGGGAGATTCTGGATCGGAGATGAAGAGTTCGAAAGGGCTTTGCCCGGATGATGAGCGGTGAGGCTTGCCTCACCGAAAGGGTTAAATATAAATCGGAGGCTGAGTCTCCGATTTTTGTGTGGCGGGCCGGAAGGGCAGAGCCCTTCCGCTCACCATGGCGGCAGAGCCGGCGGGGAATGGTTTGGTTAAAGCTGAAGGGCAAGCAGGGATGCTTGCGCTCCAGTCGCGGCATTCGGTCCTTTATTGGTAAGCAGGGAGGCTTACGCCGCCGGAATAAAAAAAGGGCGTGCGGATGTTTTCCGCACGCCCGGTCTTTTTTGCCCTTCGTGGCCATGCAGGCGAGGAAGCCTGCGTTCGCGGGGGTGTCAGCCGATGAACATTTCGTCGTCCATGTAGACGCGGTCGATCTGTTTCGGCGGCGGGGCGAAGAGGACCTCGAGGCCGCGGCGGACGCCGGCCATGATGGCGGCGATCTCGCGTGCGGGTTCCACGATCTTTGCCTGGACGAAGTCGGTCGTATCGACCACCTGCATCTGCGTGCGGTCGATGGTGCGGCTGACGAGTTCGACCTTGTCGCGGGCGACAAGTGCGGTCGAGCTGACGATCTGCCGCAGTTCGGCGACCTCTTCCTTGATGAGCTCGGTCGATTCGGCAAGGTGCCGCGTGGCAGTCGAGAGGTTAGCGGAAACCTCGGTGAAATGCACCGACATTTCCTTGCCCTGAATGCTCATGGCATTTACCTTTTCGATCAGCGGCTCGACGCGTTCCTCGACGCGGTTGACGGTCGCAACGACGCGGCGAACGATGACCGCCACGGCGATCAGCGAGATCGCCATTACGATGAAGCAGACCGCGATCACGATCGAGGCGATCATCATCCAGAATTGCGGATCATTCGCATTCATAGACTAGCTGTTCTCTTTGTTCTCGTCCTCGACCGGCCAGGTCGGGCGGCCTTCGGTAATTGACTTCGATTCCGTGCGGCGTTTTTCGGCGATGTAAGCCTCTTTGCCGGCCTCGACCGCGGCGGTGAACGGGTTTGCCGTGCGTGCCGCAGCGGCGCGTGCGCGTTCGCCGATCTCGCCTGCCTTTTCCTGTGCGGTGTGGGCAAACTCGCTCGCACGTTCACGCGAAACTTCGTAATATTCGCCGGCTACCTCACCGAGATGTGAAGCGGTCTCGCGGCCTTTTTCAATGCCTTTGCGAGTTGCGTCGGCGATATCGCCGCGGAGCTCAACACCGGATTTCGGAGCAAAAAGCAGTGCGATCACGGCGCCGATGCCGCCGCCGATAAGCAAATAGGTCAGTTTGGTACTAACGCTGGAATCTTCCCTGTCGTATTCGTGCCTCATAAACATCTCCTTTTTCGCATTGCCGCGAAGATAATTTCAGTTAATTCCCGGAAAAACAATTATAGCAACACTTTGGCTGTTTGGACAACGTAATTTTCCGGGGACGCCGGTCGATCGTGATGCGATCCGGCAGTTCCGGCCTGCCTGGACAGCGTGCGATTTTTGGCCGAGCCCGCGTGCATTCCGATGCTATTGTCGAGGGGATTTGGTATCGTATTAGGTTACTCGTTTTATATGGATCTCGACCTTATCAGAAACTTTTCGATCATTGCTCACATCGACCATGGTAAATCGACCCTGGCCGACAGGATACTGCAGCTCACGGGCGCCGTTTCCGAACGGGATATGGAAGCGCAACTGCTTGACGACATGGACCTCGAGCGCGAGCGCGGCATCACGATCAAGGCGCACGCCGTCCGGCTGGATTACAAAGCGAAGGACGGCAAGGACTACGTGCTGAATCTGATCGATACGCCGGGACACGTGGATTTCAGCTATGAGGTCTCGCGGTCGCTGTCGGCATGCGAGGGCGCGCTGTTGGTGGTTGACGCGTCGCAGGGCGTCGAGGCCCAGACGCTGGCGAACACGTATCTTGCGATCGAGAACGATCTTGAGCTGGTGCCGGTGCTGAACAAGATCGACCTGCCCTCGGCCGAACCTGACCGCATCAAGGAACAGATCGAAAGCATAATCGGGCTCGACGCCAGCGAAGCCGTACTGACGTCGGCAAAGACCGGGTTCGGCGTCGATGAGGTGCTCGAGGCGATCATCGCGAAAGTGCCGCCGCCGAAGGGCGACCGCAATGCACCGCTGAAGGCACTGATCTTCGACAGCTGGTATGACAGCTATCGCGGCGTGATCGTTCTTTTCCGCGTGATCGACGGCACGATCAAGAAAGGCACGAAGATCAAGTTTTTCAACACCGGCCGCGAATACCTGGTCGAAACGATCGGCGTGAACCGGCCGAAG
>JAUCQE010000152.1 GCA_030372865.1 Pyrinomonadaceae bacterium | reverse complement strand
AAATCACGCTTGAGAGCGTTATGGAAAAGATCGAACAAGGGTAGGTCAAATTTTTTTGCTTCTATTTGTAGCAAAAATGGTTACAGAGCAAGGGGTTACAAGGGGGCGAGCGGAGGCCGGACGACGGCTTCCGCTCAAAACAAGGAGGTTGATATGACAGCAATACTGGCGGCGATCGCGCCGAGGGCATTACAGATATTTCGGGCGGTCGCTCAGATGATGGGGCTTTAATTTTTCGAATACGAGAAAGGACGGCGTTATGAAAAAGTACATTGAAGACGCAATGTCTTACACGGAATTCAATTCGCTGATCGATGGATTGCTCACGGAAGGAAAGACGACCGGGGATTCACAGGACGAAGCAAAGGTAAATTTTACTCGGTTGAACCGGCAGCGGATGCAGCGGCTCGACAAGACGATCGAACCGACGGAAGAAGCGGTTTCGGCGGCCCGCTCGGTCGAGCGTCCGATGGTCTGGCTGACTATCGCTGAGGGGTGGTGCGGGGACGGCGCGCAGAACATTCCCGTGATCGAAAAGTTCGCCTCCGAAAGTGATAAGATACAAACACGATACATATTGCGTGATGAGCATCCGGAATTGATGGACCGGTTCCTGACGAACGGTTCCAGGTCGATACCGAAGCTGATCGCGATCGATGCTGAGAATCTTTCGGTTCTGGGCACTTGGGGGACGCGTCCCGAGGCTGCAAAGAGCTATTTCGCCGAAATGAAGGCCGAAGGCATAGAGAAGGACCGGATCGCAGAGAATTTGCAGCGTTGGTACAACGCTGACAAGGGCAGATCGCTCATGGCGGAACTCGCCGGGCTTACCCGGGAATGGCAGTTGGGTAAATCCGCCGCGGCAACTATGACGAACTAGTGTCATGACATTCTGAATTCAATCCAAACTTTGAGGAGATCCATTTGATGAGATATCTGACTTTGGTCGTAGCCGCTGCTGCAGTATTTGCGACAGCGTGCGAAGACCCTGCAGCAAATAAGCCAAAGGCTACTACGGCCGAACCTTCTACTGCCTCGGCTCCTGCCAACTCCGGCAATTCAACTGTGAACACTAATGCTGCTCCGGAACTACCGGCAGCAAAAGGCGAGGGACTGGCAATCAGTCCCGAAAATTCGAAAATAGGGTTTATTGGTTCAAAAGTAACGGGCAAGCACGACGGCGGGTTCAATAAGTTCACCGGCTTGATCGATCTTGTAAACAACAAAGCCGAGGAAAGCTCAGTAACGGTAGATATTGACATGACGTCTGTATTTACCGATGCCGAGGGCCTGACGGAACACCTGCAGACCGATGACTTCTTTTCAGTGGCTAAGTTTCCAAAGGCGAAATTTGCGTCAACGAAGATAGTGCCGGACGCGGCGAAGGGCGGGAATAACTTTACGGTTACCGGGGACCTCGAAATGCGCGGCGTAAAGAGGTCCGTTACTTTCCCGGCGATGATCGCGATAGGGGACTCGGATGTCGCAGTCAATGCCGAATTTGCGATCAATCGGAAAGATTTTGGTATTGCATACGACGGACAGAAGGACAACCTTATCAACGATAATGTAGTT
>JAUCQE010000151.1 GCA_030372865.1 Pyrinomonadaceae bacterium | reverse complement strand
TCGGAACTCGTCGGCAGCGTCAGATGTGTATAAGAGACAGCAGCTGTTTTACGTGGGTTCTGCTGCTCGCCGGGACCGGCTATTTCTTTGCCGGGACGATCACGACCATAATCGGCGATTTCAAGCAGATCGGCGTCGCGTTGTTCTTTATCATCCTCTTTACGGTCATCGCGATCTACGCGATCGAGCGGTACTGGCTTTCTGAAAAGGTCGAAGAGGCCGACCCGGAAACGATCCACAAGATCGAGGAAAAGCTGCTTGCGGTTGAAGAGGTCGCCCAGGAAAAGCTGCACGACCTGACCGAGCGGCTTCACCTGTCCCGCGAAGGTGGTTCGGATGAAGGCGAGCATGTCAGCGTGCCGCCCCAACGCAAACAGCAGAAGGCCGCAAAAAAATGACGGGTTCGCTGTTTATTTCGGCCTAGTCTGCGATAAAATCTTCTGGTCTCCTATTAGCCATAATTCGTTCTTAAATTCGAGGATTACAATCTGTGATAATCAACGCGTCCGCCCCGACCCGAGTCGATCTGGCCGGGGGAACAATAGATATTCCGCCGCTTTTTCTCTTTCATGAGGGTGCGGCGACGGTGAATTTTGCCGTCAGCATGCTGGCGAAGTGCCGGATAGAGACACGGGACGACGACCAGGTGATCCTCGAGTCGATCGACCGCGGCGTAAGGTTTGAGACAAGCCTCGACCGGATGCGTGAGCTGAAGAACGAACCGAGATTGGAACTGCTTTCCAAGCTGGTCTATTTCTTCAAGCCTGAGACCGGGTTCAACATGACCACGGAGTCGGAAGCTCCGGCCGGAGCGGGCCTTGCCGGTTCCTCGACGCTGAACATCGCCTGTATCGGCGCGTTGAATAAGCTGGTCGGCGACCGGTATGCGCCGGAGCGGTTCATCCCAATCGCGGCGGCGGTCGAGTGCCAGGTAATAAAGGTCCCGACGGGTTATCAGGACTATTACTCTGCCCAATACGGCGGTGCGGCGTGTATCCATTTTGCTCCGGACGGCATGACCCGCGAGGCACTGGACGTCGACATCCCGACGCTCGAAAGCCGTGTCGCGGTCTGCTACACAGGCGAACCGCGAAATTCGGGGACGAACAACTGGGAGATAACCAAACGTCATATCGACGGCGACCCGGAGCTTTTCGACATCTTCGAAGGCATCCGCGACGGTTCGCTGCGGCTCCGCGAGGCTCTGCTCAGGAAGGATTGGGACGCGGTCGGTTTTATCCTTCGAGATGCACATCCGCTGAGGAAACGGCTTTCGCCGCACATCACCACGCCGCACATGGACGAGTTGATCGATACCGCGCTTGCGAACGGGGCTATCGCGCCGAAGGTCTGCGGTGCCGGCGGCGGAGGCTGCATTGCGTTCTTCTGCGAGGAAGGCCGACGCGGCGATGTCGAGGCTGCGATAGCAAAACTTGACGGCGTCGAAGTGCTCGAATGGAAGGTCAATTCCGACGGGCTCCGTGTCGATGTCAGCTGATTATGATTGCGCGGCGGCGAAAGTCGGCGCTAGAATTCCCTCGGCCCTATTTTTATACAACTTAATGATATCGGGGAGATTAGCTATGAGACTGTTCCTCTTTTCGGCCGTGTTTGCGGTCATGGCGTGCACGTCCGCTTTCGCACAGGACGCCGGCAATTCCGGCCGCGTGTTCTGGCGTGGGACCGTAGACGGAACGGTACAGCTGACGATCGTTGGGTTGAGCCTTGAAGAAAAGACGATTGCGGGCAAACCGCAGGCTGCCGGCGGCTACAGCTTTACAGCCCGGATGCCGGGCGAAGCAATTGCGGTCAGCGTCGCAAAGACTGAAGGCCGCGGCAACGTGACCGTCGTCCAGCAGCCCTCAGCCGAGAACGGCTTTACGGCGATAATCGAGATAGTCGACAGCAAGGGCGGAACGGGCGACTACATGCTAAATATCTCCTGGAAGTAAACCGATAAATTTTTGTCACAGACGCGGTCCTCGCGGTGTTTTGAATCTAGAAAGACGACTTTCATTGATTCATAAATACACCGGAGGATCTTTTTATGCGCAATTTTAGAAGCGGCCTTATACTGGCAGCCGCTGCATTCTTCGCCTTCGCCGGCACCGCCGCGAACGCACAGAACTACGAATATAGATCAGGGAGCCGCGAATTCTGCTCGAACAATAATTATTCATCGGGTGAGCGGAAGGGCTTTAGCGAGGTTCGCGAATTTTCGCTGCCCGCGTCGGGCAAGCTTTCGGTCGACGGCGGAAAAAACGGCGGCATCGCAGTCAAAGGCGGCGACGTCGGCGGGATTCAGGTGAGGGCTTGCGTCAACACCTGGGGCACGACCGAAGCCGCTGCCCGAGCAGCTGCTGAAGGAATACGTATCTCGACCGGCGACGTCATCCGCGCGGAAGGCACACCGAGCGATTCGGGTTGGGGCGTTTCGTTCATGATCACCTTGCCGCGAAACACCGACCTGAACCTGGTCGCAAAGAATGGCGGCATCGCTATCTCGAACGTATCGGGCGATCTTGAGTTTGAAACGGTGAACGGCGGAGTTGCTTTGAGCGACGTTTCCGGTGACGTCCGCGGGCGGACGACCAATGGCGGCATCAGCGTCGTGCTCGGCGGTAGTTCGTGGATCGGCAACGGCCTGGACGTGGAAACGACAAACGGCGGTATAAGCCTGAAGCTGCCGCAGAACTTTGCTGCTAACATCGAGGGCCGAACCGTCAACGGCGGGTTCAAGAGCGACATTCCCGAGCTCAATGTGACGACCGAAGACGTTAAGGGCGAATGGGGCCGCGGTTCGCGGGCAAAATCTGTCAATACGTCGATCAACGGCGGCGGTGCACCGATCAAGGTGCGCACGACGAACGGCGGCGTTAAGATAAGCACGATCGACGAGGCACGATAGTAAGCGATCGTTGGGTTAGAAAATAAAAAGGGCCGCGCGATAGCGGCCCTTTTTTCGTTTTGATATTTGCAAGTTTAGCCCGCGGTTTCGATCGCTTTTGTGAGCGACCGGAAAATGTCGCGGCCGTCGTTCGAACCGAGCATCTCTTCGCAAGCACGTTCCGGGTGCGGCATCATGCCGAGCACGTTTCGGTCGAGATTGCAGATGCCTGCGATGTTCGACCGTGCCCCGTTCGGGTTGGCCTCAGCCGTTACCTCGCCGTCTTCCTCGCAATAACGGAAGACGATCTGCCCGTTCTCTTCGAGGGCGTTGTAGGTCTCATCGTCGCAAGTGTAGTTGCCGTCGGCATGAGCGACCGGTATCGAAAGGACCGTTCCCGGTTCGATCTCGGACGTATAAGGAGTGCCGGCGTTCTCAACGCGGATGTTTACGTGCCGGCAGACGAAATGGAGGTCGGCGTTGCGCATCAACGCTCCCGGCAAGAGGCCGGCCTCGCAAAGGATCTGAAAGCCGTTGCAGATGCCGAAGACGAACTTCCCTTCCGCCGCAAAGTCCTTGACTGCGTTCATTACCGGCGAGAACCGAGCCAACGCGCCTGCCCGCAGATAATCACCGTACGAGAACCCGCCCGGAATGATCAATGCATCGTAACCGCTCAGGTCCGTCTCTTTATGCCACACGAAATCGACAGGCTGCCCGACATGCTTCGAGATCACATGATAGGCATCGTGGTCGCAATTCGAGCCAGGAAACTGTATTACACCGAATTTCATATTAGTTCGTCGTTGGTTGCTCGTTGTTGGTTGCTCGTCGTATCGACCTTGGTTTCCCTCGGCTTTATTGAATTAATATACGCGTTCAGCCGAGGTGCAAGTTCATCCAGCAACGGTTTCAAGCGTTCAACATCCTGGGATGTCAGTAGTTCACGCTTATATGCCCTTCGAAGCCAATGCTTTGTTTCGTTTAGCGATCCCCGAGCCATGTACCCGAATCGCTTGTTGTCCTTTATCCCGTAGCGGCCGCAGCCTTCCGCGATATTTGCCCCGACGCTGTCCGCAGATCTGACTATTTGTATTCCAACGGTATTCTTCGCAAAAGCGTCCCAGCTCGAAGTGATCTCCCAGATCATATCGGCGATCTCTTCCGATAACTGGTACACCCGCAGGTTCTCAAAATTGGTTCTAGACATTCCAGTGAGAGATCCGGTCGCATTTCATTCAAGAAAACGGCGAACCGACAACGAACGACGAACTACGATCAACCAACTATCTCTACCCTGTAATCTTCGATGACCGGATTTGCGAGAACGTCGTTCGCGATCTTTTCCATCGCTTCGAGTGCCTCGGCTTCGGAGACCGAATCGTCGAGGGCGACCTCGAAATATTTGCCCTGCCGGATGTCGTTTATGCCGCCAAACCCAAGTGACTCAACGGAATGGTGAATAGCCTTGCCCTGCGGATCAAGGACACTCGGTTTCAACGTAACGTATACTATTGCTTTCATTTGCCTCTCCGAAATAAATTGTAGATTGTTACGCAATTTGTTGTTTTTATCAACGTCTTGTGTTAGATTTCACGTGCTTTATCGGTCGGCAAATCTACCCAATTACATCTTCACGAAAGGAGCAAATCGAAATAATGCAAAATCAAAAGTCCGCACTCGGTCTCGACGGAAACGTAACCGCCCTCATCGGTTATCCGGTCGGCATCGTCGCCCTAATTCTGTTATTTATTGAGAAAGACAATAAGTTCGTGCGTTTTCACGCGATCCAATCGCTGCTTTTCTGGGCGGCGTTCATGGTTATCCTGATCGGCCTCGGCATCATCTCCGGCGTGCTTGCCTTCGTTTCGGGAACACTTGCAACGCTCGTTGGCCTGTTGTCGTTCCTGGTTTGGATCGCACTGCTCGGTCTTTTGATACTCCTTGCGATCAAGGCATTCCAGGGCCAGATGTTCAAGCTGCCGATCATCGGCGACATGGCGAGCAAATGGGCCTAGTTAAAGACCCTCTCGAACACCTTATCTACATTGCGTAGGTAATGTTTCAGATCAAAGACGCGGGCAATCTCTTCTTGCGACAAATGCGAAGAGATGTCCGCGTCTTGCATTACGAGTTCACGGTATTCTCCGCCCTCGTCCCAGACCTTCATCGCATTCCGCTGCGTGAACACGTATGCGTCCTCACGCGAGACTCCCTTCTGCGTTAGTGCCAACATTAGCTGACCGCTGAACACGAGGCCTCGGGTGATCTCGAGATTCTTCATCATGTTCTCGGGATACACGACGAGCGTATCGAGCAGCGACGTAGTTTTCGCGAGAATATAATCCAGCGTCGCAGATGAATCCGGCAGGACGATCCTCTCTGCCGATGAATGCGAGATGTCACGTTCGTGCCAGAGAGCGATATTCTCGAGCCCAACGATCGCGTTCGCACGGACAGTCCGGGCCATGCCGCAGATGCGTTCCGACAGGATCGGGTTCCGCTTATGCGGCATTGCCGACGAGCCCTTTTGCCCGGTCTTGAATTTCTCCTGCGCTTCCCGGACCTCGGTGCGCTGCCAGTGACGGACCTGAAGTGCGATCTTCTCCAGAGTCGATGCAATGATCGCGAGCGTGCACAGATACTCCGCGTAGCGGTCGCGTTGGATCACCTGCGTCGAAACATCGGCGGCGGCGATACCGAGTTTCCTGCAGACGCGTTCTTCGACGTCCGGGGCAAGGTGGGCGAACGCACCAACGGCACCGCTGATCTTGCCGACGGCGACAATGTCGCGTGCCTTTGCGAGCCGCTCGCGGTTTCGCTGCATTTCGGAATACCACAACGCCCACGTAAGGCCGAACGACGTCGGTTCGGCGTGTATCCCGTGCGTGCGGCCGATCTGCGGGGTCTCTTTGAACTCATACGCCCGACGTTTCAGCACGGGCAGGAGAGCGCCGATCTTTTCGAGCAACAGGTCGCACGATTCGCGAAGAAGGATGGCGTTCGCAGTATCGACGACGTCGCTCGACGTCAGGCCGTAGTGAACGAAACGGGATGCCGGGCCGATGTTTTCGGCGAGGTTCGTGGTAAAGGCGATAACATCGTGGTCGGTCGTCTTTTCGATCTCGCTGATGCGCTCGGGCGTGAATGCGGCCTTTGCCTTTATCTCATCAACCGCGTCCGCGGGGATCGTGCCGTCTTCGGCGTGCACTTCGCAAACAGCGATCTCAA
>JAUCQE010000150.1 GCA_030372865.1 Pyrinomonadaceae bacterium | reverse complement strand
CATACAGAAGGGAACGCCGCGAGTTACCTATCGCTTCACGAACGGCGACGAAAGGAAGTCTCATTACACGGTTGAGTCGTTCTCAAAGCGGGGCATCGGAATCGGCGGCATCGAATTTCTGACCGAGACGGAATGCTCGGGCGGCTACACCGGAACGATCGAGATCACGAAACGCAAAGTTGAGACGGACACAAAGGTGACCGCAAAGGGCCAGCACATGTCCGACCAGCATTATTCCGGTACGGACACATACACGTTCACATTCGATTACACCGCATCGGCAGAGATCACCGATTCTGAGGTAAGCCGCGGCGAGGACGGTTCCGTCTCAGCCGACCTCCGCGGGCTCGTCACGGCAAATGCTTCGCGCATCGCCGACGAGAAAAGCCAGTGGACGACTACGACAGATTGCTTCCCCGACCCGCCGCGGCAGGCAGGGAAGAACTCATCCTCGCTTATAGAGGAAATTGGGACGCTTGCCGGCACGCCCGCAGACGGCGTTCTGCAGATCAAAGGTGGAAACTTCCGCATCGCTTTCTCAATACCGGAAATAGTTGGGACGAGCACGCACCGCACCGTGGTCAAGCCATTCGGATGGTGTATGCCCGAACAGAACCCTCCGAGCGACGAGACGGTAAAGAACGACATGAGCTTCTCTCCGGATACGTTCGAGATCGAGGGCAAAGTCGACCCGGCCCGGACGGACGTGATCGAAGGAAGCCGGTCGTTCGAGGACGACATGGGATTCCAGGTGACCGTCCGTTGGTCTTTGAAAAAGTGTCGTTAAAAAGTTGAGACGGCGTTCGAAGAACCTCGCAACGAACGCCGTCCCAAGTTTTGGAAACGAATATTATTCTCCCGACAATATTTCGATCTTTACGTTAAAGGCTCCCTTGTTGTCGTTCAGGTTGCCTTCGTTGACGCCCAGGAACAACGCTCCATCCCGTGCCGCGACGAACTCACGTTCGGCGCCGACGTAGATGAAATCGTTGTTGTCGTCGCCGATCACGGCGATCAGGGCACCGGTCGGGACGGCCTTAAGAAGCTTGTCGGCGTCTTCGAGATCGTAAAGCCCGCTCGGAGAAGTCGTCTTGCCGCTGCCAAGCGAGACCTCACCCGTTCCGCTGATCTTTATCCGTTGTCCCTTCTTTACGATCCAGCCGGAATTGGTCCAGCCGTTCGCGGTGTTATCGGCGAGTACAGCGACCGTCAGTTCAACGGGCTTCGCCATAGGCTGCGACGCCGCGGGCTGTTTCGGGGCAGGTTGGATCACCGGACGATTTTGCGCAACGGTCGTCGAAGGCCGTGACGTCGGCTGCGGCTCGGACCTTCGAACAGAGTTGTCTGACGTGATAACACGCGGCGACGCGGCAGGCCGCGAAGGCGAAGCGGTCGGTACGACCCGAGCACTCTGGTTCGTGGGCCGAGTCGACCTGGCAACTGCCGGCTGAGCGTCAAACTCGATCGAGGCTACCTCTTCCGCACGGAAAGTAAGAGTCCGCTGACGATCGCCATCACCTACAGTGATCGTAAATCGCCCGCCGGAAAATCCGGTGATCTTGCCCTTGATTATGCTGCCGTCCTTAAGCCTGATCGTATCGGCGAACACGGAAACAGCCACTGCGATCATGACCAAAAACGAGAATATGATTCGGGACATAGTCATCCTCAAAAAGTTCTGAGTTCTATCCGGAAGAGTGTTTCGACGATATTGCGGTCAAACCGCTAAAAGGATGCTGTTTTGCGAACAATAGTTGTTAAATTTTACACCGTTTCGAGCCTATTTGAATGTATTTTTTGTCACGTCCGATAGTCGACCGCTAGCTGCAAGGAACCACCGCCGTTCCCGTTCTATCAACAGGTGTGGGCAAATGCGTCCCGCCCGGCCCCGTAAACGGGTAAGGAAATTCGATAAAGGGAAAAGTTATGAAGGGACTAATACGAGCATGTTTTCTATTTATTGCGGTAATTCCGATCGGTTCGGTCACCGTCTCGGCAAAGTCGAACCGCCTCGAAAGATCGCGTTGGATACCGGTCGAAGTTAACGGCACTAAGGTCGGAAACACCCGGGCGTTTCTCGAGTTTGACGCCGATGCCGGGCGATTCTCCGGCAATGCGGGCTGCAACCGTATGTTCGGCACTTACACCGTGAAAGGGTCTGCGATCGACTTCGGGCCAGCGGGCACGACCCGTATGCATTGTGGTCCCGCGATGGCGGCGGAAACGGAATTTCTTGCCGCGCTCAGCCAAGCCAAACGATTCCGTTTCAAGGGAGGCCGACTTGAGCTCATATCCGGCAAGAAAGCCGTGGCGAAGTTCATCGCCGCCGAGACGGGAAAACCGCAGGACGGCGTAAAGCTTGAGGACCGGAAATGGGTCCTTGAAGCGATCGGTGATTCAAAGGTCGGAAAACTAGAGGAAACGCCGTTCCTCAACTTTGACGCCGCGAAGAAAAGTGCCGGCGGAAACTCAAGCTGCAACGCATTCGGCGGCAGCTACGAAACGGCCGGGGCCGGCAAGATCAGGATCTTCGACGTGATCTCCACGATGCGGGCATGTATCGAAGATGACCGGATGGAGATCGAACGCGGGTTCTACAACGGCCTCCGCGAGGCGGACCGGTACAAAATAACAAAGAACAGTCTCGAACTCTATAGGGGCACGAAACTGCTCCTCACCTTCCGCGGCGTAGATAAATAGCAAGAAAAACGGGATGCAGGTTGGCGGCCTGCATCCCACTTACTCAAGGAGGAGGGAGATGAGAACTTATTAGGCTATTTAGCCTGGATCTTTGAAATTTCTTCTTTCAGCTTTGCTATCTTGTCGTTCGACGGATCGGCAGTTTCAAGCCTTGCTACTGCTTCATTAGCCTTTGCCGCGTCGCCCTTCTTTGTGTAGGCGATCGTCAGGTTCTGAAGTGCCATCGCATTCTTCGGGTCTTTCTCAAGAGCCGTGCTGAACTCCTTGATCGCCTTGTCGTAGTCAGGCTGCTGACGGACGACGTACGTCAGGCCGAGATCGGTCCTGACCGCGACTTCGTCCGGTTTGATCGCCAACGCCTCGATGTATGTCTTCTCGGCGTCGTCGTAACGGTTCGAGTCGAAATAGGCATTGGCGAGATTTACGATCGTGTCGAAGTCATTCGGCTTGATCTTGTTCGCACGCTGGAGAAACTCGATCGCACTTTCAAAGCGTTGGATCTGGTAATAGACCTCGGCGGCCTTGATCTGAGCGTCGAAATTGTCAGGCTCGTTACGTGCTTTCTCGATCGCGGCCTGGATGTCGACCATCGAGCCGTCCGATCCGCCTGCTGTCGGCGGATGGCCGCCAGGCATACCGGCCATCGCCGATGTCGTGCCGCCGGCGGGCTGCTGCGTCGCACTCTGGTTGAGAGAGTTTGCGAAAACGAATCCGATGATTGCGCCGGCCAGCAGGCCGACGATGCAGAATAGAATGTTCTCTTTGTTGATCATGGTCTTATGCGTAAGAGTGCAGCCCGGGAAGCAGATAGCTAACGCCGAGGTAAGTAAATATAACAAAAAGGAAAGCGACTAGTGCAAAATACGCTGTGCTTCTTCCGCGCCAGCCGTAAGCGATACGCGAGTGGAGGAAACCTGCATACGTCAACCACGCGACAAGAGCACCGGTCTCCTTTGCATCCCAGCCCCAATAACGGCCCCACGATTCGTTCGCCCAGACAGCTCCGGTGATAAGCAGCAGCGCCAGGCCGGCGAACGCGATGCCTCCGAGCTTGTACATTAAACCATCGAGCCGCTCGGCAGACGGCAGTGCTTCACGAAGCTTGTCCGTCTTGATGCTGAAAAGGACTATGAACAGCGTGCCCGTCGCCGCCGTGATTAGGGCGGCCAATTCGACAGGGTTGGCGTTTAGGCTGAGCCGCAATTTCTCGCCGTTCTCGGCAAGCCAACTGGTCGTCATACCGACGAGTTGGAACGACGGGATCTGGGCGATCTGCTGTTGCGGGACATCTTCCTGCTGGAGCATCCAAACCGCGAACCGCTCGTACTGAGTCTGTCTCTTATACACATCTGACGCTGCCGACGAGTTCCGAA
>JAUCQE010000149.1 GCA_030372865.1 Pyrinomonadaceae bacterium | reverse complement strand
CGAACTTTGCCTGAACGCCTACAAGCTTTGATTCGGCAGCCTCACGGCGTTCGGTTTCAGCCTTGAGCTTTGCCTCAAGCTCTAATTCACGCGGCGAAACGGCCGGCACCTTCTGCTCTTCAGCGGGCTGCGGGTCGTCCGCGATCCGCTCGCCATGCTCATTGAACCGACGCTTGTCGTTTACGGGTATCTTCAAGTCTTCACCTTCCTGGTGTTCTTCGATCAAATGGTCCTTTTCGTTCATCTTTCTTCTCTTGAACATTATGTGTTCAATTGTATGCCCTGCCGGACTTTTATTAAAGAGAACTGGTTTTTTACCGCACCGGGACATTGCCCCATGAACCGTCAAGAATCCAAGGGTTTATGGGGCAATGCCGGGCGTATAACTAACTGCTAACGGCCTTTTGGCCGCTTGCCGTGCCGAACTGCAGTTCACCGTTCTCCGCAGTTACCCGGACGGTTTGTCCCGAACCGACCTCGCCGTTGAGCAGCTTTACCGCTAGCGGGTTTTGCAGCAGCGACTGGATCGCACGCTTGAGCGGACGGGCACCGTAAACCGGGTCGTAACCTTCTTTCACAAGAAGTTCTTTTGCCGATTCGTCGAGTTCGATCGTGATGTCGCGGTCTGCGAGCATCTTCCGCAGTTTCGCAAGCTGGATCTCGATGATCGAGGCGATCTGTTCGCGGCCAAGCTGGTGGAACACGACGATGTCGTCGATCCGGTTAAGAAACTCCGGCTTGAAGTGGTCGCGAAGCACCTGCAACACCTCATTCCGGACGTCATGGTCGGCCAGCGGATTTTCCTGAGCGGCCTGTATCGCACGCGAACCAAGGTTCGACGTCATGATCAGGACCGTGTTCTTGAAATCAACGACGCGTCCTTTCGAATCGGTCAGGCGTCCGTCATCGAGTATCTGAAGAAGTACGTTGAAAACGTCCGGATGCGCCTTTTCGATCTCGTCGAAAAGCACCACCGAATACGGCCGGCGGCGAACCGCTTCGGTCAACTGGCCGCCTTCCTCGTAACCGACATAGCCCGGAGGAGCTCCGATCATGCGGGCCACGGCGCGCTTTTCCATGTACTCCGACATATCGAGCCGGACCATCGCACGTTCGTCGTCAAAGAGGAACTCGGCAAGTGCACGGGCCGTTTCGGTCTTACCGACGCCCGTCGGTCCCAGGAAAATGAACGAGCCGACCGGACGGTTTGGGTCCTGGAGGCCCGCACGTGCACGGCGGACCGCATTTGCGACCGCACCCAGAGCCTCGTCCTGCCCGATGACGCGGTTGCGAAGATTGTCTTCCATGGCGATCAGCTTCTGCATCTCGCCCTGAAGCATCTTTGACACCGGAACGCCGGTCCATTTTGCGACAACCTCAGCGACGTCTTCCTCATCGACCTCTTCCTTTAGGAAAACCCCCTCTTTCTGAAGCTCACTCAGCCGCTGCTGCTCGGTCTCGAGTAATTTTTCGAGTTCCGGAATGCGTCCGTACTGCAGCTCGGCGGCCTTCGTCAGATCACCGGCCTGGCG
>JAUCQE010000148.1 GCA_030372865.1 Pyrinomonadaceae bacterium | reverse complement strand
AACTACCGAGCGTCCCGCGTACTCGCCCGCGGCGATGCTTCGCGTGACGCGGTCGCTTCGGCTCTTTCAAAGGCCGACATTTTCCACTTCGCAGGGCATTACGTTTACGACCGCGGCTCGCCGATGCGTTCCGGCCTGCTGCTCGCCGGCCGCGGCGACACACTGTTGCCCAATCACGAGATCGCACGAATGCGGCTCGACAGCCTTCGGCTCGTCGTGCTCTCCGCCTGCGACACAGGCTCCGAAGTGATAGTCGACGGCGAGGGCATGGTCGGCGCCGCACGCACGTTCCTCGCCGCGGGCGTCCCGCTCGTCGTCGCCTCTCACTGGGCAGTCGACAGCGAAGCGACCGCAGAACTAATGTCGCAGTTTCACAAGTTTCGAAAGTCAGACGGACTTTCGTCGGTCCGCGCACTGCGCCGGGCACAGCTTTCCATGCTCGAAAGCCCCAACCCCCGCTACCGCGAACCATTCTACTGGGCACCGTTCATTGCATACGGTGCTGATTTCTAAACTAGGAGGACATTGAATTGGAAAACCCCAACGACGAAATCGAGTTTAACCTGACTAATACTTTTACCGATCAGGTTCAAGCGCCTCACAATTTCCGGCTCCTGATGGGCGGGCTAGTTATCGCTAACCGCAGTAATCAGTGGAGTGCCCTTTTTCTTGAACATCCCGACCACCATCTACGAATCTCGTATCGGATAATTAGAAATGGAGTACCCCAAACGGAAGTGGATATTCCGGTCGAAATCCAACCTGACCACGGACGTCGGCACGTCAGTATCTTGGTCGTCCCCGCTGCCGGTACCCAAGGCGCTCAGGAGTATCGGCTTCCGCCCCCAGGTCCGAACTCGAACGATACTTCCGACATCGAATTTTTGGGCGATTTCGCTTCTGAAGAACTTTTTAACGGTCCGGTCGAGTTAGACCTCACGACCCGCGTCCCGTTAACCTCGTTCGAAATAAACCACGGCTTGGGATACACAGCAAAGTTGGCCGATGGCGGTGACGGTATACCTGATGATTACAAATTCGAAAAGGGAACCAACAAATTTCGAAATCTTGGCCACTTTATGGGGATACTAAATAAGTGCCAGCCCGGCTCGGAGGTTGAGCTGGTAATCGGCGGGAACGCAGTTGTATTACCCAGGTTAAACGCAAACGAAGCGCTCGACTTGATGATCCATAACGTATGCACCAAGCGTAAATGCGATTACGTAAACGACTTTCCAAAGTACTACACGCCGCACGGCGTGGTAGCCAACACGCCGGTGATAAACTTAGCGTGGCATCCAAGGTCATCACATAACAAGGAAATTACTAACTACCGGGTCGCTTGTAACTTGATGCTGGCCAGTGAGCTTGCTCAGACAATTCCCGCTTTTAGTTAGATTATCGACACAATACTTCTTCGCCCATCAGCCCAACAAACGCATCGGCCAGGCGGCCGATCCATAACTTCCAATAATGGCCCGCCTGGCTTTTTGAGTTGGCGTTTATGATGTGCTGCTGCGAATTTATTCGCAGCATTTTGTTTATTTATTCGCTTTCCCAGTTTCCCGCTTCCGTTATCCCTTTCTTCACCTGCCGGCGTAAACCCAACATTGTCTTCATTTAACAGCGGGCGGCCAGCTGTGGCACGTCGGCACATGAAATGCGGAAATGCGGGTACGGACGTTTCTCGCCGCCGCTGATCGAATAAGCGGTACCGCTTATCAAAGCCCTTCCACCGCAGATAATGCCCACTGCAGTAACCGCCAAGCTCATGACATCTATGGGGATCTTCAAATCGCTTGCCCACGGATCAATTCAGGAGGTTACAGAGATGAGACTCTCTTTTAACACACTAAAATATTTGGTTATTCTGGCATTCGCCGTTCTCTTTCTTGGAGTTTATATTTCGTCGGACAGCGTCGCGGTCCCGGCGGCTGCGTCTTCCGGCGGGGCACCGACGGGCAGGACGGGAGCACCCGGAGAATCTTCGTGCACCAGCTGCCATAGCCAGACCTCTCAGACGGGTCAGTTTGGCATACTGGCTCCTTCGAACTATGTTCCCGGGCAGACTTATACCATCGAGGTCCGAAACACGACTGCCGATACTTCCCGCCTCAGTTGGGGCTTTTCGCTTACGGCCCTTACCGCTGCAAACGCAAATGCCGGCACCTTTGCAAATATCAACACGTTTACGCGCATACGCACCGGAGGCGGTAGAAACTACATGACGCAAACGACCGATGGAACCTTCATCGGGCAAACTGGGGGTTCGGCCTGGACCTTCAACTGGACCGCGCCGGCTTCTAACGTTGGACCCGTCACATTCTATGCGGCCGGCTTGCACGCCGATGACGACGGCGGCACCGACGGCGATCAAACCTATACGGCGACTGCACTTATGCAGCCCGGAACGGCCGTCGTTATCCATCACGGCTTTGCGGATTTCGACGGTGACGGCAAAGCCGACCTTAGCATCTTCCGCCCGTCAACCGGCATTTGGTATATGAACCGCTCAGCGTCCGGGTTTGCGGCGATGCAATGGGGTATCGATACAGACCTACTGACCCCGGCGGACTTCGACGGCGATGACAAGACCGACCTCGCCGTCTGGCGCGAGGGCCCAGCGGAAACTGCAGCATTCTACATTCTGGAAAGCGCGACGAATACCGTTCGGATCAGCCGCTTCGGGCAGACGGGCGATGACCCCTCATTGGTCGGCGATTGGGACGGCGACGGCAAAGCCGACCCGGCAGTTTTCCGAAACTCGGTCGGCTCCGGGGAGAGCTATTTCTACTATCGAGGGTCGGCGGCAAACCCGTCTGAGAGCATCACATATTTGCGTTGGGGCCAGTCCGGTGACCGCGCTGTCCGCGGCGATTACGACGGTGACGGAACGCAGGACGCGGCCGTCTATCGCCCATCGAACGGGACCTGGTACATCCGGCAAAGCAGCAGTTCAGCGGCACGTTTCGACTACTGGGGTGTCCCGTCCGATACGTTCGTAAATGCGGATTTCGACGGCGACTCCAAGACCGATCTCGCGGTTTACCGCAGCGGGGTCTGGTGGATCAAACAGAGTTCTAATGGACAGACGATGCATATCTATTGGGGCTTGAATACTGATAAACCGGTGCCGGCGGATTACGACGCGGACGGAAAGACCGATGCCGCGATCTATCGAAACGGCGTCTGGTATATTCGCAACAGCGGCAACGGAAGCCTGCGGGTGGAGAACTTTGGGCTCGGCACCGACGAGGCGGTCCCGAACGCATTCGTTCATTGAGAACCGGTCAATTCATCAGGGCGATGAACGCTTCTGACAACCTATCACGCCAGGCGGTCCAGTTATGGCCCGTCTGGCCTTCTTTGTAGGTGACCTTGTACCCCTTTCCGCGAAGCATTACATTCACACGGCGGCTGTCGTCGACGCCTTCGAAGGCGCCGTCGTCGAGATAGAAAATAAACGGCGAGACCGACGGGTCAAGCTTCTCGAGTGCCCTTACGACGCGTTCGTTGTCGATCCAAAACGACGACGACTGCCCGCCCAGCCGGCCGAATTTGTCCGGGTGCCGCAGGCCGATGTGCAGGCTTGTTATGCCTCCGAGCGAAGCGCCTAGCGTCGCCCTGCCATCACGCGATGCTATCGTGTTATAACGGCGGTCAACCTCCGGCACCACCTCGTTCGCGACAAAGTCCGCCCATGCATCATTGGCAAAATATTCTTTAAACCGCTCTTTAGGATCGATAAAGACCAGAATGAAAGGCCGTACGCGTCGCTCCTTCAATAGTGCCTCAAGCACCTGCGTGGCCGCTGCCCGGCTCGCGTACTCGCTTCCGTCCTGGATGTAGATCGCCCCCAATCTTTCACTCGAGTTCAAATACGCCTGCGGCACATAGGCCTTTATCCGCCGTGTCCCGAATGCATTCGATCCGATGTCGAACTCATCAAGCTTGGCCGCCTCGCCGCGGGCGTCCTCACTCGCTCGGTAAACCGGCATCTCAATGAAATTGTTCCGGCCGCCGACGCCGTTGTTTATGCTGTTCGGATTTAGCGGGTCGAGTTCCCACTTGCCGTCGATCACGTACTTGTATTCGACCCTTGCATCCGCGGCAAACTTCCGCCGATGCGCGAAAAGCCCGTCCTCGATCTTCGTCATAAAGATGCGGCCGGCGTTCCAACTCGTGATGTCGCCCGCGACCTGCACCATCTCCGCCTTTCCGCGGTGAAAGAAGATCGCCGAATCGCCGTCGATTATCGGGCTCGTCGTTGCGGCTTTGATCTTTGCCACCGCGTCGGGGAGGAATTCCTGCCGAGTCGGTTCGCCGATCACCTTTACACGTTCAAATGCGGTAGCCCCATCCGGTGCTATCACGCCGACGAACGCGACCGTCGGTTCCGCCGGCATCGTGAATGACAGCTTCGCTTCGCCGCCGGCATCCGCAGTCAGTAACTGGGAATTTCCACCAATTCCATACGCCACCTTCGCCCCGGCCGCTACCCGCCTCTCGGCATCCGTGGTCGCACCCGGCTTCAACGGGATCACGACCTCTTCATCCATGCCGCCAAACCCGTTCGCCTGCGGCGGAACGCCATTCTTATAGCGTTCGTAAACGACATCCGGCGTGTCAAGATTACGGCCCGCTTTCAGATTCGTCGCCAGCCGAATGAACTGTGCCATCGACCACGCCAGCGGCGTCGCCGAACCCGTCCCTTCACCAAACTTCAATTCGGGAATGAACTGCTTGTCGATATTCTTCGGCGTCTCTTTCTTGTCCCAAACCTGCTCCGGGATCATCAGCCCCTCATTCGCAAATGCGAGCATATGATCCAGCCGGTCGCGTGCAGAGTCCAAACAGTTCTTCTCTTCATTGCTCCTTTGCGGCTTTGCGGGAGATTCTTTTCCGGCTTCCGGGTTCCTCATTCCGCATCGGGCAATGTCGTATTGACCCCTTTCGCCCGAGAGCAGCACCCATAGCCTGCCCTTTCCGGTGTATTTCCCGTCCCAATTCCATCGCCGGCCGTCGGGCATTTCGCCGTAGCCGTCGTTGTTGTAGCGGTAAAATGCCGGGCCGTTAGGCGTGTCGACCTTTATTATCTGGTCGATCACCTTCAAGGACTTCATGATCAGCGGATCATCCGCACGCTTGATGCCGAGCCGGACTAGTTCGAGAAAACCGGCATCTACAATGTCGCGTTCGTCGAAGAAACCCGCACCATTGTTGAGCTCGATCTTATCGCCAGCATCGGGGTTGCCGTTCTGCGTGATGCGCAGGAAGTAGTTGCCGTCGCCGTATTTCCCGGTTGTAGTCGCCGTCCATCGTTCGACGTTGCGTGCCCAATCGTCCGCCGCGGCGAGGTAGATCGTCGCCGACGCTTCGTCGCCGTTACGCTTCGCGATCTCCGCCGCGCAGACAAGCCCCGCGATCTGTGCGGCGATGGTCGAGGGCGAATACCCGGCTTCTTCTTCCCACCGTTCCTGCGGCGTCACCGGCCCGTTCTTGACGATGAAATCGGCCGCCTTCTTTACGTGGTTCTCCCAAGTCGCTTTGTCGAACCGCTTCAGTTCATACGCCATTATCAGCGGATACGCGACCTCGTCCATCTGCAGCGAGCCCCAGAAAGGTCGGCCGTCGAGCCATGAATTCTGCGGGAAACTGCCATCCGGCTTCTGCTGTACCTTGAAAAGAAAATCGAGAGCACGCCCGGCCGCCGCCTTGTCGCCGATCGCCATGAATGCCGTGAAAACCTGATAAAGGTCGCGCGACCACACAAGGTGATAGCCGCCGATGTTAGCATCGTTCGCGTTCGCCCCGCCGCCCCACGGCACGCTCATCGAAGCAATATTCGCCCCCGGATTCGCCTTGTCCTCGTGCGCCTTCAACTGCATCGCCGCCATGTTGAACTGCGCTTGATATTTCGCATCGACCCGCGGCAGCGTCTTTACATAATCAGCCCAGCCTTTTTCGTATTCGGTCCTTACCTTTGAAAATCCCTTCTGCATTGAGTGCAAAGCTTCAGCCGGGATCCCGCCGGGCTGCGGGTCGAAGGTCAACACGACCGTAAAACTCCTGGGTTGTTCGATCCTTGCAGAAAGGACGACATTGCCGGGCCCCGCCCAATCTCTCGACCTGGGCTCCGAAGCTCGCAGAATATGCTTGGCGGCGTCAGATTCAGCAAACTCAACCTTTTGTTCAGAGATCGGTACCGAGAAAAGCAGGGTCGAGTCGATCTTTGTAGTCTCATCAGACGCATCAAATCCCGTTTCTCTGATATCGTCAACGGACAGAACGGATCCGATATCGCCCATCCCTGAGTTGCCTATCGATGGATCATAGAAAACGTAAAGGCTCAGGCCTTTATTTTTCGGCTCAAACTTCACGTCGATCAAAACCGAATCGGTTTCCGGGTCTGTGACGTAGGTCTTCGTTATCTTCCACTCGCCCGACTTCGCTGTGTTGATCTGCTGGAACGTGAGCGAATCGGGACGCGTTACGCGGATCTGGTGGATGGCATCGTCCTGCTCGGTCTCGACCTTCTTTGTCTTTGGATTTACAACGATGAACTGCAGCAGATGGACATTCGCGACCGTCACGTCCGGGTAATAGACCTCGGTCATCACTCCCTGTGCCAGCGTGAACCAGACCTTGCTCTGCGTCGTCGCCGATGTCCCGACGCCCTGCTTCGCGGCAGTCGCCCACTGCGCATCCTTCCCCGGCCCGCCCGGCGCCGCTGTCTGCGCCGAAACCGCAACGGCAAAGATCACCGCAGAGACGCAGAGACGCAGAGAGCTGAAAATGAGAAATGAAAGATGAGAAGTGAGAAATGAAAGGTAGCCGGTTGAGGCCGAATTCACTACGGCAGTCCCGTCGCAGGAGTATTGTTTGTCAGCTATTTTCAAGTGTGTTCGAATACCGAATTGACGCAGGAGCCCAAAAGACCAATTTCTCATTTCTCAATTCTCACTTCTCATTTCTTGGTAAACTTCCCGTCTTTCCACGCCAGTTCGTACATCAGCCTGCCTTTGTCGCTGACCTCATAATCGTCGGTCTCTTCGACGATCTTCTTCGAAAATACCTTCATCGTCGTGCCGACACGCGGGAGTTCGTACCAGTTCTTTTTGCTGTATTCCGGAACTACTTCGGCAGAGACGTCCGCCCATTTCCCGTCCGCATAGTCGAGGAAATAGAAATCGTTCATCATCTCCGCAAAGGTCGCGACGCCGACCAGGTACGTGCCGTCCGGCCGCTTGAAGATCGCCATTTCGATACAGCTTTGCGCGCCGTCGCAGCCGCCTTTGAAGTATCCGTTCTTTACATCGACCACCTCGCCGTAGGTCTTTATGTAATCCTCGCGGGCTTTCTTACATTCTTTATCCGTTGCCTTATCGCAGCCCTCGAGCGTGAAATATTTCTCCGGCAGCAGTGCAAAGAAATCCATCACCGTCCGCGGGCCCGTCTGCACCGTCGCGGCCGGCGTCGCTTCCACCTTGCCCGCGGCATCATCGCCCGCCGCGGCAACGGGCCGCGAATTGCCCGCGTCCGCCTGAACGCCATTCCCGGCCTGTTCCGCGCCACAGGCGTAAAACGCAAAGAGAGAAAAGAAAAGTGTGATCGTGATCTTCATAGGGTTCACCTCGGGTTGAAGTTTACCGCAGAGCCGCGGCAACGGTGCAAAGGGAATTGAAACAGGATGCACATGATGAGCAGGATACTAAGAGCTATGAATCGAAACCAAAAGTATCCTGTCTATCCTGTATATCCTGTTTGAATCCGTTTGCTCCGCTACTTCCGACGAAAGATCCTGAATCCATGCCCGTCCAGGCTAAGTGCGGGCAGGGCGGCGGGCTTGCCGGCGGAGTTCGGCGTTATGTCCTCATATGAGCCACCCGCTTCTACAGTCCCGACAAACGGTGTGTTCGACATATTTATCGCGACGACGATCTCTTCGTTACCCGCACGCCGGGCGAAAGCAACAACGCGAGCCTCGTCCGAATTCCGAAGCCACGCAAGCCCGCCTCGCCTCAATGCGTTCGACGACTTTCGCAGTGCGATCATCGCCGGATAGAACTTAACGATCTCCTGCCGACGCTCGGCAAATTGCCAGAATATCGGCCGCTTTTCAAAAAGTGCGGGTGCACCCGACTCCGTCGTATCGCCCGCCTCCATTCCGTTATAGACCAGGGGCACGCCGTCGAGCGTAAACACAAGTGCCTGTGCGGCCAACGCGCCTTTCTCGCCGAACCGCGCGATCGCACGCCGCTCGTCGTGGTTGTCGGAGAACCGCATGCGAAGCGAACCCTTCGGGAACTTCGACGCCTGGTCTTCCCACACTTTTCTCAGCTCATACGCCGGCATCTGCCCGTGCAGCACCTTGTCGAGCATTGCGTGCATCGCCCATGAATAATCGAGGTTGAACGCCTTCGCCATCAGGTCCGGCGATTCCCATTCTGCCAGCCACAGCGTATCGGCCTTTACCTTGTCGACCTCCGCACGCGCGGTTTCCCAGAAATCGGTCGGCACAAAACCCTGTCTCTTATACACATCTGACGCTGCCGACGAGTTCCGAA